>NZ_CAWMRY010000004.1:0-150378 GCF_963870295.1 Aeromonas sp. ANP5
GGGAGGCAAAGCGGGATATCAGTTATTACCTGATGGATTACTACAACTGGCGGCGTCCACATCAATACAATGACGGGATACCGCCAGCAAAAGCCGAAGAACGGCCTAACCAAGTGTCCGGATTTAGTTGATCACTACACGACCCACTATCTGAAGAACTATCTGGGTTGGCGCAGGATGCTGGAGCGTTACGGGAGGGGCGTAAATATCAAAGCGTGTTTGCATGAGGCGTTGGGGCACCCCATGCAACACGTAATTGGGACATAGCCAAAGAAAAAGGCCACTATATCTAGTGGCCTTCTGTAACTCTTTGATTTTAATGGTGCCCGAGGCCTCTCTCGAAACATCACCCCATCTACATGATTTTAAATATAAATTTATAATGTGAATGTTGCTTATACCCCCAAAAGTACCCCCACCACAGTGGCAGTAGTATCTGTACCTCTGGAGCATGAGGGGATATTTCAAGATTAAGCCCCAGCTCTATCTCGAGGAAATTGTCTTGTTGGAGGGAAAGTACAGTGTCGAGCCGGTTTGTATGGAGATGGTATTCACCTGACAGTTGCCCACAAAAGGGAGTGGTCATACGGCTTCAAACCGGATAACAAAACGGTACCCCTACCGTGTTATCTGGAGTCACCATATGACCACCAACGAGAAAGTAGCACGTCGCAAACTCAGCCTGCTAGAGCTCGCCAAAGAGCTCAATAACGTCAGCAAAGCCTGCAAGCTCATCGGCTATAGTCGTCAGCAGTTCTACGAAATCCGTCGTAATTACCAGACCTATGGCGCCGAGGGCTTGCTCGATAAACTGCCCGGCTGTAAAGGGGCTCATCCCAACCGGGTCGCTCCCGAGATTGAGCAGGCCATCCTCGATTACTCCCTCACTAGGCCTACTCACGGCCCGCTGCGGGTCGCACAAGAGCTGGCTCTGCAGGGCATCAATGTCAGTGCGGGGGGTGTGCATGGCGTGTGGCAACGTCACGACTTGCTCTCCAAACACGACCGCTTGTTGCGCCTCGAGAAAACGCACCGGGAGCAGACCATTGAGCTCAATGACGAGCAGATTCGCCTGTTAGAACGCTTCAGCCCCGAGTTTCGCGAACGCCAGATTGAGGTCCACTACACCGGAGAACTGGTGGCGGTTGACACCTTCTTCGTCGGCGCGCTCAAGGGGGTTGGCAAGGTGTATCTGCAAACCGTGCTGGACTGCTACAGTCGCCATGCCTGGGGACGGCTCTACACCAGCAAGCTGCCGGTGACCTCAGTTCATGTACTCAATGAAACTGTGCTGCCGTTTTTCGAAGCCCACGAGGCACGGGTCTATACCATCCTGTCGGACAACGGGCGCGAGTTCTGTGGACGACCTGACCACCATCCCTACGAGCTGTTCCTGCAACTGGAGGGGATTGAGCACCGGACAACCAAGGTACGCAGGCCACAGAGCAACGGCTTTATCGAGCGGCTACATCGAACCTTGTTGGATGAACACTTCCGTATCAAGGGGAGAACGACCTGGTATGAGTCGGTAGAGCAGATGCAGACAGACCTGGATAGCTACTTAGAGCACTACAACACCCAGCGGCCACATCAGGGCAGGATGATGGAGGGGCAAACCCCCTACAGCATGTTCAGGAAGGGTCTGAAATTGATACCGAAGGAAGTGCGCACTAAAGTAGCGTAAACAAGACACCGGTTTGAGGCCGGTGTCAGGTGATAACTAGATCTGTACAGTCACCAAAAAACAACTGGCAAGCAGCTCCCTACTGCTCTCGTTTCCCTGGCTTTACGCCACAGTGTTGTTTTTCACACCGTTGCATTTCGCTTTGCGCAATTTCAAGCCTCCCATCTCGTCTCTAGGCAGTGTTCCCAAAATGCTGAAGTTCTATCCACCAATAGTTCCCGCAAATAACGAATGCAGAAATCCAGCTGGATAAAAGCAACAAAATGTACCGCCAGCTTTTCATATCTCGTTGAGAATCGGCAAAAATTCTTCAGACATCCGAAGCTCCGCTCGGCCACATATCCCCTGCAATATCGAGCTTTATCAAATACCGGTAGACGTCCATTTTTGGTACATCTTTTGATCGCTGTGCAGCGGGATGACCGCTTTGATACTTCTGCGCCGGAGTTTTTTACGCAAAGCGCTACAGCTATAAGCCTTATCTGCAGCAAGATGCGCTGGCAGCGAACGATCACGGCCAGATGAGGTCGCTATCCATGCCATGGCCAATGCTTTTGTCGCATATCATAATTCTGCTGATTGTCCTGATGAGAGACAGAACTCCAGCTGTAAACCATTACCATCGGTGACCAAGAGAATTGTGCCCCCAACAACCGCCACGCGAGCGACCAATCCCTTGATTCAGTGAAGTATTTTTACGCGATCCGACATCACAGGTCGAACCTAATAGGCCTTTCTTCACTATGATGCCGTTGAAATGCTTAACTTTTAGCATTAATACGACTTGTACTGTGCCAACTTTGCAAGATGTTATAGACCGAACTCCATGAATTACAACTTGCCGGCAGGATAATCTCTCGATGAAAATACAACTACCTGGTAGGAGAGTTGATGGTTTAAGTTAGCGAGATTAATAAAATAACATACTGACTTTGCTCTTACCCTTGTAAATATACCTCGTGAGTTGCTATTGACTAGATTGTTTGCTGATTTTAACTACAACACATCAGATAGTAATACGGCAAAGCAAGAAAATGATGAAAAATGAGGCAGATAATCCTGAAAATGTGCATTGGTTCATATTTATTTAAGTAGAGCAAAAAAAAGTAATAAAAATAGCATATTTCAGTAAGTGAGAATACTCAAATTTGCTAGGCTAGTTCTACCATTATAAGGGGCATAATATAATGACACATTCAATAAGTAACAGCTATGTTAGTGTTTCTGTAACTGAAAAAATTGGATATGGACTCGGTGACTTTGCTTCCAACCTATCTTTTGGTTTCGTATCACTGTTTTTGTTATTCTATTACACAGATATATATGGCATAACGGCAGCGCAAGCGAGCATTATTTTTGTCGTTGCTAGAATCATTGATGCAATTTATAACCTGGCGATTGGATATCTTGTTGATAATACAAATTCCAAGCATGGTAAATTACGACCATACCTATTATATGGAGCAATTCCACTTGGATTACTGACAACTTTATGCTTTATTTTAATTAATGGCGAATATAAATTCACATTTGCTTTATTTAGTTACACATTATATTGCTTAGCTTACACAACAGTAAATACACCCTATTCGGCAATGACAAACACAATTACTCAGAATGAACAATCAAGAGCCTCTTTATCTGTTTATCGCTTCACGTTGGCAAGTCTTGGTTATTTAGTTGTTTCCACCAGCGCCACCCCCTTGGTTGCATCATTTTCCACTCAACAAATTGGCTACCTATCTGCTGTTGCTATTTATTCCTCGATAGCTACCATTGCATTCATCGCATGCTTTTATTTTACTAAAGAACGCGTTTCCATCGAGGAAAAGCAAGATTCATTATCATTTAATGATATTAAAAGTATTGTTTTTAAAAACAAGCCACTTATTAACGTATCCCTTTATACACTTTTGTTTTATATTGCTTACACCGTTTGGATGGCAATCATTATATACTATATTCAGTATGTACTTGACATGCCGAATTTCGTCACATTATTTTTTCTTATTCAAACAGCAGCTTATACAACTGGCGTGATTGTTTCCGAAAAATTAATTATCTGGTTTGGTAAAAAAAACGCGGCATTATACGGTTTGCTATTTGGTATGGCTGGTCTGATACTTCAATATTTCGTAGCGGAAGATAATATTTATTTAATCATGGCTTTTATTTGCATGTTCAGCATAACATTAGGAATTGGTTTTGTCACCATGTGGTCTATGGTACCTGACACTGTTGAACACGCCGAGTGGCATCATCAGGTAAGAGCAGAGGGTAGCATTTATGGTTTTTATAATTTTATCACCAAGATAGGCATGGCATTGGGGGGTGGGTGTGCTGGGCTAATGTTGGAATTATTTGAATACTCGAGTGAACATATCACCGAAACAGCCATCATGGGGATTAATATATCAATAACATTATTCCCTGCCGGACTCTTTCTACTTTGTTTCCTTGTTGTTATGTTCTATGAATTAAATGAAGACACTTATCGCTCACTTGTCATAAAAATTCAACAGCGTAAATCACAATCTTAAAGGAATTACTCATGTCAAATTATAGCTTTACTCTAAATAAAATGACTATCGATGAAAAAATAACTCTATTGGCAGGATGTGGCCTTTGGAAAACAGCAAGTTTTAAACACCATGGAATTAATAGCTTGACTATGACGGATGGCACTTATGGTGTTAGATATAGCCCCGCTCAGATTGACAATAATGCGACGTGGGAAATCACTGATTTCCTCAGTGTCGTGCATCAGTCAGCTGATGATGAAGCAGACTCCAAAGGGGGTAGTGAAGCGCTGTTTGGTAAGACGTTGCCAGCAACCTGCTTTCCCAATGGTTCATCGCTAGCTTGTTGCTGGGATAGAGAATTGGTATATAACATGGGACAGGCATTAGCCAATGAATGTCGTGCGTTAGGCGTTAACATTCTGTTGGGACCAGGTATAAATATCCGTCGTACGCCGCTTTCTGGGCGAGGTTACGAATACTATTCTGAAGATCCATTTATTAGTGGTGAGCTAGCAGCTAGTTTAATTAATGGATTGCAGGATAATGGTGTAGGCGCCAGTCTTAAACACTTTGCCTGTAATAATTCAGAATATCGACGAACGGAAATGGACTCTATAGTGGATGAACGCACTTTACATGAAATTTACCTGTCCGCATTTAAGAGAGCCATCGATAAATCAGCCCCGTGGACAGTCATGTCGTCTTATAACCGACTGAATGGCGAACAAACTTCACAAAGTCATCACCTTCTGACGGAAATCTTGCGTCAACAGTGGGGGTATCAGGGCCTAGTGATTTCAGACTGGTATGGCGTTAAAGATAGACCAGCCGCCTTGCTAGCCGGAAATGATCTTGCTATGCCTGAAGTAAAGCGTGATAAACGTGAATTAATCGCAGCCATTGAAAATCAAGAGATATCGACCGTTGATCTTGACAAATCTTGTTTACGGATACTTTCTTTACTCGATAAGTTTAAAAACTATACGTCGTGTGAGGTAGATTTTAAGCAGCATCATCAACTGGCACAGAAGATTGCTGAAGAATCAATAGTTTTACTTAAAAATGACGATCATACCTTGCCGATTACTTCTGAAAAATATAAAAAGATAGCTATCATTGGCCGTGCCGCGCATAATCCAATCATTCAAGGTTCAGGATGCGCAACCACAATACCCTATATGCTCGATCGCCCACTCGATGAGATAATGGATATAGCAGGTAGCGATTTTCATATCAACTATGCCGTTGGTGCGCCGGATCCTTATCTAGACTCACCTTTAGAAATTGATAAGGCGGTTAAACTTGCAGCCTCTTCTGATCTTGCTGTTGTATTTGTGAATACTGTCATTGGTGAGGATGGCGAAAATGGTGATCGCAAAGATTTATTTATTGCACCTACCCAAGAATCATTAATAGACTCTATTTCTGCAGTACAGAAGAATCTGGTCGTGGTATTAGCAAATTCAGATTCAGTTGTGATGAGCTGGAAGGACAAATGTAAAAGTATTGTAGAGACATTTTTTAGTGGGCAAGGAGCTGGACGAGCTATTGCAAATATTCTTTTTGGCATTACAAATCCAAGTGGTAAATTAACTGTTACAGTACCCAACTCGCTCGAAGAAACACCAGCATTTTTATATTATCCAGGTGAAGGCTTATCTCATTACTACAATGAAGGAATTTATGTAGGTTATCGCTATTATGATAAAAGGAAGATGACACCAAGCTATCCTTTCGGTTTTGGATTAAGTTACACTGAGTTTGAATATAAACATGTTGAGCTTTCACAGCATTCCATGACCGTCAGTGACTCCATTGATGTGATGATCACACTTCAGAATACTGGATCATGTAGAGGTAAGGAGGTTGTACAACTTTATATCAAGCATCCTCAGACCGAGCTACCTCATCCCCCTTTGGCTCTAAAAGGGTTCGCTAAGGTCGAGTTGGAGGCCGGAGAGAGTAAGGTGGTCACCATCACTTTGACACCTGAGGAGTTCAAGTCCTATCATCCAAACTTGCATCAATGGATCATTGAGTCGGGTCAATATGAAATTTTTATCGGTGGATCTTCACGAACGTTACCGCTGAGTCATGCGATAGAAGTAATGGGAACCAGACATAGTTTACCCTTGAAGGAAGATAACTCTCTCGTGCAAGTAATCCAAAATGAGCAGGCATTTAATCGAGTTGTTGAATTGGTCGCAAGAAAAAGCAACCTTGAGCCGCAGGTGATTCGCACACGGCTAATGGATATTGCTCCTGAGCTGTTTTGTGGTCTCTTTGTTGCCTTGACAGAGTTTCTGGGCGTCGAGGTAACACGTAGTGAGTTGATTGAAGTGTTAAACTAATAGCCCATCGTATTTGGGTTATTTCACTTGCCATATTGGTCTCGGGCAGTGCTCGAAATTTCCACGTACTCAGTGTACTCTGTGGTTTCGGAGCGCTGCTCTTTTCCAAACTGTATGCTGGTTAGACCAATCGTCCCTTGTGGGACTTGCTCTAACTAGTCGAGTGCAATCGATTAATGTCTTACTATTCATTGTCGCAAGAGGGATACATGCAGCCATTTAACTCAAATATGTCTAATCATGGTCACTTCACACCATCAGAAACATCGTGTGAGAGAATTTCTTTTGACTCTGAACATTTAAATGTATTCGCAGCAGAGGTTGTTTATTGTCAACCACATTGGCATGATGCACCAGAATTAATCTATGTAATTAGTGGTGGTTTTGAAATTACCGTACATCAGACCAAGATATTAGCCTGCAAGGGTAGCTTATTGTATATTGGACCAGATATTATTCACTCATTAGAACAAACGCAACCCTCTAGCGTATTGGTGACCTGGCAGTTTTCACCGCGTTTATTTGACCTTACACATATCGCACCGAAATACTATTTCATGTTAGAAAAATCAAATAGTGGCTTTGATGAGCTTTATAATGCATGCTCTACGCATCTAGACTTTATAGTACAATCCGCAAAGAGAAATTTAACTCACCTCGCCCACATTTACAATATATTGGCTGAAATTGAAAAGAATGTCCCTCCCGAGTCGATGCAATTTGCGCTTTTGAAAAGTAAAGACGAGCGCACCATACGAGATAGCATTGATTTTATTAATTGCCATTTCCATGAGCCACTATCAGTTTCAGATTTAGCCGAACATGCTAACAGCAGTTATTTTCACTTCTCTCGAACATTTAAAAAAATAAGTGGTTTCACACCATCTGAGTATATCACTATGGTTCGAGTGAATATGGCCAAATCATTATTAAAAAACGTTAACACCCCCATTACAGAAATAAGTCACAGAGTTGGATTTAATGAGCACAGATTAATGATAGCAGCATTTAAAAAATACTGTGGTGAAACGCCATCATCATATAGAAAGCATTTTCTTGCAGATCCTAACTGGTTTTCTGCTTCAAGTGATTTACAAGCGTTTCCCAATCGACCAATTAGATTAAAAGATGTGGCTAAATGTCCTAGGTAAAATGCTCAGTGTGCAGGTAATACCACCGAGAGGTTTAGCTAGCACAGTAACCCCCTTTGAGACCCATTGCTTCATCGCATCCATCATCGTTTATTGCCTTCGCGGCTACACAAACTGCTTATACCGTCAAGGTAAGAATCCTGCCAGCCATATTCGCTACCGTTGATCCGCCTATCCACATGTGTTTCAGCTCACCTACATCTATGAAGGCGTAACCTAGCGTCCTCAAAATGGGCATTAACACTGACTTGTGCCCCCTAAAAACTCGCACCATGGCAACCTGATGCCACAGGCCCAGAAACAGGCAATGCTTCACGAAATTGACCGCACCAGATTCCCTTCCAAATGTGAGGCTGATGACGGTATTAGCTATAACCAAGGACCAGCTGGCAACCAGCTCCCTATTGCTCCCACTTTCCTCCCTTCACACCCACCGAGTTGTTTTTCGCACCGTTGCATTTCGTTTTGCGCACTTCTGCGCAATTGCGCATTCTCCCGCGCCCTAGATTTCCCTCCAAAGGCTTGCCACATAAGGGATTTATGAGAATTTCGCAGTCCTTTGTATTTCGATTATGCGCAGTTCCAATGCGCAAATAAGTGCGCAATTTGCGCAGTTTGTAGTGCGCATCTCAATGAGAATTGCGCAGATGCTCAGAGGGGGCAACCGAGTAAACAGGTTCATCCAGATGCTGCAACGCAAAGCAGTCACAATCGATACCGAATAACCGCTTTTGGATTTACAGGTTTGTGTCAGGGAGTAGCCGACACGATCACTTGCAGGGAACCACCTGGTGAACACAGCTAATGGCCAGGGAATAGCGCCGCATGAACAGGGTCCACCAGGTGGCGGCAGGAAGCATAGCCGATCTGGGCTAAATTCTGCTTCTACTATTTATGCTGTTCTACCACCAGAGCCACACAGGATGTGAGCCAACCGGTTACCGCTGCAGAGTCGACCAACAGTTTGGCAAGTGGAATATGCCTCACACAAAATTCAACCTCCGGATGTTGAATTGAAGCGGTCCACTGTTCAGTAGGTTCAGGCCATGGGATATCGTCCCACAGCACCTCAAAGCTATGTTCGCTGTCTTTGGTACAGCGGAATAGATAAACCTCAACTACTGCATTGCCCAACTTCATCCCTATTGGGTCTGGCTCTCCTTTCCCTCCTCCCCGCTGCGGGGAATCTTTCTTGATGGCATCATCGATATAGAGCCTAAATGCCAAGGTCATATCACCGCTAAGGGCTTTGTTACCCTCCCAGGTTCGGTAGCCATGTGTAGAGGCAAACAGAGGTATATAGTCCCAAGCCCAATAACTAGAGGGACGCTTAGCACTTGAGCATGGACGGGCATTTTCGCTTGGATTCCAATACCAGAAGCTGGCATCAATGGACTCTTGGGCTATCTGATCAAACAACGGCAAGATCCGCTGATAGAAACCGGCCACCAGGCGGTGGGCTTGTCCCAACTGTTCGACTAACTGCTCGGTCTTGGTTATGTCATGAATCATTCGATAAATCCTTATCCGGCCTCTGTGATGATGAAAGCAACTTATTGGACGTTGGTCGCCAGTAGACGGTGATCCAGATGTAAACCGTTGGCGAAGTTCAATAATGGCGTCCAGTCATCCTGAAGGTCTCTTGGCGTGAGCAATGACAACTGCTGATGGGCAGTTGCCAGCTCTAATCGACTGGCGAAATCCAGCAAGGGTTGCCAGCTTGGTACCGCAGGTAACATCCCAAACAATCTGAATGCTTCGAGCCAATCTTGGCGTATCGCAGCATCCTGCCGACAGACACTGAAGAGTGACTCATTCTGCAATAAGCGACGAATATCGGCCCACTCCAATTGCGTCATGGGAACGAAGCGCCGGAGGTCAGCAGGAATGGCTAAAGAAGCTCGCAGGGTATTGCCGAGAGCGACAAAGTAGATCCGTTCATAACCCTGATACTCCGGCTCTACATTCAGTGCGTTCATCTGTGCTTGCCACTGGTCGTGGCTCTGGTTACCGCCAAAGGGTGGTTTGACCTCGATCATTACCAGCTCACGCTCGAAGCGAAGGATCACATCGGGTTCAACATACCCACGTTCTTCCCATTCGGTGAGGCGAGGCCAGAGTTCAAGTTCAATGAAGGTAGGTGCTAGCCGCTTCGCCTGCTCAAATCCTATCAGGCAACCCAGTACTGTCTTGAAGGCATCACCAGATAGATAAGGCAGTCGGCCGAAGAAAGTGGCCGTGAGCAAGTCTTCATTGCGTTTGAACAGGTCACGCCAACGAAGTGATTGGCCTCCATGTTCAGCTCGTCCAGCTTTGTTACTCAATACAGCCTTTAACATCATCACTCCTTGCCGTGATTGTATCCTCGCACCAGAAAATGGAAGGGTTGCGTCAACTTGATACGAATTGGTACGAGTAGATACGGTTTGGCACGACCTGGTATGGGCAATTTGTTGACATCCAGAGCATGCTTCTTTAGTCTTGATCTCAACACGGCCCCTGTCGGTGATGCTGCTAGTCAGCAAAACTGCTCAGGGGTTTTTTGTTATTTACGTTACCTCTACCAGCTCTCCAGCCAATTTGCCGGAGCCCCCATTCCCGCTACATTAAGCCCTAAATGTTCCAAATCGGGGAACTCTTCAAGATGCTCGCGCATCCGTTGTGGCCAAGTTGAATTGGGATTGATATGAATCAATAGATGGCGGCAGATCCGAAGCAGCAGAAAGCAGCGAGCCAAAGCGTGTTCATTGTGCTCATACTCAGCGATCCAAGGTATGGCTGATGAGCTAGGCAGCTTAGGCTGATCTGCTATGTTGCGATTCCATAGCCGGCTATGGTGAGCACACACATTGCGCAGGTAGTTGAGACTACGCAACCAACTAGCGAATACTCGACCATTGGTAATGCCATAGGTCGACGCAATTTGATCCTGTTCTTCCGGCCGCATGCCAGCATAAAGCATCGACATAGTGCCAAAATCCCAGACTTCACAGGCGACCCAGATTGGAAGAGGTAAACCATATCTGTTCTTGTTGTGTTTAACGAACTCCTCTTTGGAACGGCCAATCAAGCGGGCGTGACTCGCTAGCCAAGCGTGATGTTCGCTAAGCCCTGTTTTACTATCCAGTTTCTGGCAAAAATCGGTAAAGAGATACTCAGGTTTGAGATATGCGAAGGGATCGAGATGACCCAGAGTATGGGAGATATCAACCCGAATAGCGATCTCTATACGCTCTAGCGCATCCATAGTCAGTAACCGAAGACGCTTATCAAACACATACAGTTCTACAGCATCAATAAAGCGGCTCCCAGGCTTGAAACCTTCCATGACCAAGCGAGTTGTTCTGACTTTCTGGGGCTTTCTACCTTGTTCTGAAAGCAGCACGACCTCACCAGAGCGCTCTCGAAACGGATACCAGTAACCACTGAGGCGGTAATAACCAATCCGCTCGAGATAATCGAGAGCAGCCTCCTCATCGGTGACCGTCATACCTCTCTGCTGGAGTTGGTTTAGTTGCTCCCTGTGACTTAGCCAGGGTTTGCTATAGGCCATCTATGGGTTAATCCCTTCTTAACTGTATTCAACGTTTTGTCAGCTGTGCTGGTACTTCTTGAAGTTCTCCGCTTGCTCCAACACGCTCTTGTAGACCTCATCGTTGGCCACTGGTGGGAAGCCGAATTTGTGTAGCAGCAGGATCAGGTCAACCTTCAGCTTGGCCTTGATATCGTCGCGGTTGCTCCAGTCGGGGTACTGGGCGTTGTTATCAACCGTCACCTTCATCTCTTTGGCCAACTCCAGCATTTTCTCTTCGTCATAGGTGAACTGGTACTTCACGCACATGTGCTCGAGGATATCGAGAAACGCCTTCTCCTCCATGTCGATGCCCATATCGGTGAATGACATCATCTCGGACTTGATGTCATAGATCATGTCGGCCATCTGCTGGGTGAAGGCATCGAACTCTTCACCGTTGAGCACGTCGTTCTCTTTACGCTGGTTGTACTGTTCCACTAGGGCCTGGAAGCGTTTAGAGAAGTTGATCCCCTGCAGCTGGTTCACCTTTTGAAAATCGCTGATGGCCTTGGCCAGCATCTTTTGCAGCAGTTGCATCCGGGTGTTGGGCAACTTGATCTTGCCGATGCGAGCCATGTACTCGTCATCAAAGATATCGATGGTCTCGGCCTTGTCCTCACCAAGGGTGAATATCTCCTCCACCCCTTCCGCCTTGAGGGCTTCGGCAATCATCTCCCGCACCTTCTGGTTCATCTGTGCGGTATCCGGCGCATCGCCCTTGGTGAGCTTGTAGACGATGGAGCGTACCGCCAGATAGAAGTGGATCAGCTCGCGCTCCTCCTGGCCAATATCTTCACTGCCCACACACACGTCATAGGCGGCCTTGAGCCGTTTCACCAAGCCCATAAAGCGCAGCTCAATCTTCTTGGTTTGCAGGGCAAATTCAGCGGCGCGGTTAAGGCAGTCGAGCTGCAGGGTTGGCGTGCCAGAGAAGTAATCACTGTTATCGAAGGTATGGAACACCTGGCCAAGCAGATGCAGGTGGTTGCGCACCTCGATCAGCGACTGCTGAACATCCTCAAAGTTGGACTTGTCCGCCTTCGAGTACATGGCCAACGCCATGTTCATCCGGCTTTTGATCCCGATGTAATCGACCACCAACCCCTTCTCCTTGCCTTCAAAGCGGCGGTTGACCCGGGAGATGGTCTGGATCAGGTTGTGTTTTTGCAGCGGCTTGTCGATGTAGATGGTATCGAGCTCCGGCACATCAAAGCCGGTAAGCCACATGTCTACCACGATGGCTACCTTGAAGTTGGATTTGGGATTCTTGAACTGCTTGTCCAACTCCCCGCGATACGTCTTGGTGCCGAGCAAGTCATACATGGCTTGCTCATCATCCTGGCCACGGGTCATCACCATATTGACCATGGGGAGTGGCATCAGTTCCTCCTGCTCCTGTTCGGTCAGGGTGACACCATCGATGGCCAGTTTTGACTCGAACCACTCGGGACGCAGAGCTTTAAGGCTCTGATAGAAGACATAGGCAATCTCCCGGCTGGCACAGACAAACATCGCCTTGCCTTTGACGGTCGAGCCTTCCGCTACTCGTTGCTCGTAATGCTTGGCGAAGTCCTTGGCCAGTGCCTCGATGCGATCCGGGTCGCCCAAGATCGAGTTCATGCTGGCCGTGGTCTTCTTGCTCTCTTCAATCTGGTGCTCGCTGGCACCCTGCGCTTCGCACTCCTGGTAGTACTGCTCGATCTCTTCCAGCTTGCTGTTATCGAGTACCACCTTGGCGGCGCGCCCTTCATAGACAATGCGTACCGTGATCTGGTCGTTGACCGACTCGGTCATGGTGTAGCTGTCGATGGTGGGGCCGAACACATCCAGGGTGGCGTCGATAGGGGTACCGGTAAAGCCCACATAGGTGGCATTGGGCAGCGAGTCGTGCAGGTACTTGGCGAAGCCATAGGTCTTCTTGATGGTGCCTTTCTCTTGGTCGACCGTGAGCTTCAGGTCGAGGTTGATCTGGCTGCGGTGGGCCTCATCAGAGATACAGATGATATTGCTGCGATCGGAGAGCTTTTGGATATCTTCGGTGAACTTGTGAATGGTGGTGAGGAATACCCCACCTTTAGCACGCCCTGCCAGTTTGTCACGGAGATCCTGGCGACTGGTGACTGGCTGAATGATGTCATCACCAATAAACGCCTTGGCGGTACAGAATTGTTCACCTAACTGCTCATCGAGATCGGTGCGGTCGGTAATCAGGATGATGGTCGGGCTGGCAAAGTCGATGCTCTTCATCAACAGTCGCGCCAAAAACTGCATGGTGTAGCTCTTGCCACAGCCGGTGGCGCCAAAGTAGGTACCTCCCTTACCGCTACCCCCGATGTTTTCACCATTGGCGGCTATCAGCTTGCGCTCTTTTTTGATGTTGTAGTAGAGCTTGCGGGCCGCGTAATACTGCGGATAACGGCAGCAGATCTTGGTTTCACTCTTGGATGTGTCAGGGAAGAAGACGAAGTTCTTCAGCACATCGAGTAGCCGCACCGGGTGAAACAGCCCCTGGATCAGGGTATAGAGACCGTTGATACCCTCCTGCTCGGTAGACTCGTTACCGGTTACCTTGCGCCAGGCATAGTAGAACTCATAGGGGGCGAACAGGTTGCCCATCTTGTTGTTCACCCCGTCACTGATGATACACAGGGCGTTATAGACGAACAGCTTGGGGATATCACGCCGGTAGCGCACACAGAGCTGGCGCCAGGCATCATAGATGGTGGCGGCCTCTTCCCGCACCGCTGACTTGAACTCGAACACCACCAGTGGCAGGCCATTGACGTAGAGAATGGCGTCAGGCTTGCGCAGTTGCAGGCCGCCATCCCGGGTATGACCTTCGATCTCCAGCTGATTCACCACTCGGTAGATATTGTGGTCGGCTTCGGCGATCACATCCTCTTGCCCCACGAACAGCCTGGCCAGCTGGCTCGGCAAGGTCTGGGTATCTATCAACTCGATATAGAGGTCTTTCTGATCCCGATCTTCGCGCTTGAGCAAAAAGCCATTACTGAGCCAGTGGCAGAAGGTTTTATTGCTCTGGTAGAGGTCACTGGCGGGCAGGGTCTGCAACTGGTGCAGAATGGTCGTGATCTCCCCCTCGGTAATACCATCGGCCTGATATTGGCGCGCCAAAAACTCACGCAGGTCATCAACAATCAGCACCTCACTGTTATCTTTGCGCGGCACATCGCTGCCGACATAGTGGGGGTAACTGGGCTGGCCAGCCGTAGTGAGATGCTGTCCCAGCAGGGTAATGATGGCCTGTTCCAGCTTTGCTTCCGTGAAAATATGGCTCATGGCAATGGCTTCTTCTATTTGTTCAAAATGGATTCGTTAATGCTGGGCGTATTGGTGATGGTAAAAGGGCGGCGCAGCAATGGCTACGTCGCCCTCTGGTTTAGGCCACCCCTTCCTTGGCTAGATCCGCCTTAATTTGATCAAGGTGTAGTTCGCCGGAGATTAGCTTGGGTAAAAGGATGTCACGAAGATTGGTTAACGTAGCGCATTGCTTACGGTTTGAAACTTGCTTTTCAGAAAATGATTTAAATGATTTTTCTACTTGCGCAGCAATATCGAGCGGCGGCAAAACAACCAGTTGTTCTGAGAGAATTTTTCGACTCAGTTCAGTTTGCCCTGTACTGCCTTCACCCAACCGTTCGATTTTACCTTCCATAGAAAGCATTAATTGTCCAAAAGTGTAAATTGGGCATGCACCATCGTTCACTCTCACAACCGTAACATGAGAATCTACAACGGTTGCTTCAGGTAAATTAGTTACTTGAGCTATACGGCCCAAAGTGCCAACACCAGTTGAGTTTACTAAGACATCCCCAATGCAGAGCTCTCTACCATCAACTTTCTTTGCTTCGTGATTATGTCGACGAGCAGGCTCATAAGATACTTCATGATTGCGAATACATTTCTGGTTTATAACTTGAACACCACCTTCCTCAACATATTTGGGAGATATGCCACGGCGTAACTCACAAGTTATCTCATCAAGCTTCGTTATTTTCCATCCCTTCGGCACCCAACCGCCGATGCCGAGTGAATGCTCGGCGCACTCCTCAAAAGCAGCGGGGAACAGTTGGCGGGTAGCCTCCGGCAGCGGCTTGAAATCGCCGTGTTCACGCACTGCTTTACGTGCCTCCGCACGGCGTAGCAGCTCGTCAGAGAAGGCTAAATCCTGCTCGAAGAAGCCCGCATCCAGCGCGTTATCGACTACGGGATCAAAATCCACAAAGCACGACTTAAATAGTGCCTGCGCCATCTGTTCCAAGGTCTGGTTTATTTGGCGGTTGAGGTTTGTCTTCTGTTCAATATGTTCAAGTAACTCAACAATTTGAAAATGTACATTAGATGGATTAGGGACAGGATAGTTAAGAAAATCATCTCGACTTAACGCTACTACTGTACTTCCTGTTGCTCGTTTCGCACAATAGTCACGGTATTGAGGTGTACGCAAAAGCCAGTAAATATAGTTCTCAAACGAAGTGCTTCGCTCAATAAAAACCAATTTTACAGTGTCTTGTGTCAAGCGTCCTTTAGGGACTGAGTTCGGAACTCTTGCCACAGAACCAATCATTTTCCCGTCTTTTGTCGCACCTTTTAATGAAGCAAAAAGATCCCCAGGTTTGAGTGATATTTTTTCAGGGCAGTCGCCTCCATATGTTTTATAGTCGCTTTCTCTAAAGCCACCGCCGGGAGCTATTGAGCCTAAACCAAGTAGCGCCGGACCTTCCTTTCCCACTAAATTACCTTTGTAGGTAATGCCCCTTTGTAATGTGACGTACGTCCCGATTGTTTTAACTGCCATAACCAATCGCCTCCATGCTAGAACGGATCGCCTTATCAAGCTCAGTAGCTTCATTGAGCTGACAATAGAGGGCTTGGGTCAGTTCCTGCATTTTGGTTTCAAAGGCGATGCCATCATCTTCAAGTTCGGCAGCTCCCACATAGCGGCCCGGGGTCAACACATAGTCGTTGGCCTTTATCTCATCCAGTGTTGCTACCTTGCAGAACCCGGCTTGGTTCTGGTAGAGCTCGATAGCGATCTCTTTGTCTTCAATACGGCGTTTCAGTTCGTTCGCGTCGCTGCGCCAGGCGTGGAAGGTATCAGCGATGGTGGCGATATCGCTCGTCGTCAGCTCTTTCTGGGTGCGGCTGATCATGGTGCCGAGGTTACGGGCATCGATAAACAGGGTTTCACCACGGCGATCGCGATAGCCATATTTAATGCTGGCCTGCTTGCTCTTGCTGATAAACCACAGGCACACCGGGATCTGGGTGGTGTAGAACAGCTGGCCCGGCAGGGCGATCATGCATTCGATGCGGTCATCTTCAATCAGCTTTTGGCGGATCTCTCCTTCACCGCTGCTATTGGAGCTCATAGAGCCGTTGGCCAGCACAAAGCCCGCGATGCCATCCTCGGAGAGCTTGGAGAGCATATGCAAGATCCAAGCGTAGTTGGCATTGCCGGTGGGCGGGGTACGGAAACCGGCAAAGCGCGGGTCGTTGGTCAGCTCCGCCTCATTGCGCCAATCCTTCAAGTTAAACGGCGGGTTGGCCATGATGAAGTCGGCCTTGAGGTCCGGGTGCTGGTCAGCAAAGAAGGTATCGGCCGGGCGCTCCCCCAGATTGCCAGAGAGGCCGCGCACCGCCAGGTTCATCTTGGCCAGCTTGTAGGTGGTGGCGGTAAGCTCCTGACCGTAGATGGCGATATCCTGGCTCTTGCCCTGATGGCTTTGCACAAACTTGAGAGACTGGACAAACATGCCACCCGAGCCACAGCAGGGGTCATAGATCTTGCCCTGATAGGGCTCCAGCATCTCGGCCAGCAGGGTGACGACGCACTTGGGGGTATAGAACTCACCGCCACCCTTGCCTTCACTGGCGGCAAACTTGCCGAGGAAGTACTCATACACCCGGCCAACCAGATCCTCTTCGGTCAGATCGCATTCACTGGCGAGGGTGTCGATGTTCTCGATGCTGTCGATGAGGGATGCAAGCTTGGTCGCGTCTAGCCCCAACCGGGAGAAGTAGTTATCGGGCAGGGCACCAGAGAGCGAGGCGTTACACTTCTCGATGGTCGAGAGGGCCGTATCGATAATGACGGCAATATCATCCTGCTTGGCGCGGGTGCTGATATAGGACCAGCGGGCCGCTTCGGGCAGGAAGAACACGTTGTCTTGCTGGTAGAACACATCCATATCGACAAAGGCCTCTTGGCCACTGGCGATCAGCTGTTTGCGCTTGGCCTCGAACTTGTCGCTGATAAATTTCAGGAACACCAGGCTCAGCACCACGTGCTTGTATTCGGAAGATTCCACGCTGCCACGCAGCTGGTTGGCGGTATCCCAGAGGGTCTCTTCAAAGCCTTTGTTGGCTTTCTTGGCGGGCGATTTAGCCATGTATCTGTATTCTCTTATTCTTCTGAAAAATAATCGGAGTCCAGCGCCTTGATGGCGAAGACCTGACGGGTGGAGACACCCACGTTGTGTTCAATCATCAGAGCAGTGAGGCGATTGCCGTCGATCAGCACGATGCGCTTCTCAATCTGCCCCACATATTCTTGCGCCTCACGGCTAAAGCCAGATGTGGTGATAAAGACCCCTTTCCGGGCTTTGTAAAGGTCGAGCGCCCCGGCAAAAGCTTGTATCTCGGGACGGCCGACGATTTTATCGGTGTAGCGCTTGGCCTGCAGGTAGATGGAGTCGAGCCCTAGCTTGTCTTCCTTGATAATGCCGTCGATACCGCCATCACTGCTGTAGCGGGTAGTATGGCTAGCTTCTTGAGTACTGCCGCCGTACCCCATGGCAACCATCAGGTCAACTACCAGCTGTTCGAAGAAGCGAGGGGAAAGTCCAAGGATCTCGACAAGCAGGTCATCGGCAAGGGATTGATTGATCGCGGCCAACGCCTGCTCAATCTGCTCTTGTGGTGTGCTGGCTTGTACGTTATGAGGCTCGTCCGCGGCATCGGTTGTGCCTTGTGTCAACTTACCTGTGCTTTCACAGGACGCCTGAGTAAAGGTCACAAACTCCTTGAACTGAGCCAGATAGTGGTTGTCGATGTTCTGACCCGATGCCAAGGCTGCCTTACCACGTTCGGTAATAAGGCAGACGCCCCGCTTGGGTTGCTCGATGAGGCCCGCTTTGACCAGATAGGTCTTGGCCCAGCCGACCCTGGAGCAAACTGTGGTTTGTCGCCCACTTGGCAGGGTGTGAGCCAACTGCTCAGGGGTGAAACCGTAATGATCGCATACGGCCTGATTCACCTGACGCAGTGGAAGGATTTCGCCACTTTGCAGTACCGAGAGCACCACGGGCATCATGCGCTCGTAGCTTGGTATGGAGTCACTCATGGAGGATTAGCAGGGTTCGACACGACATGGGATGTAATCATCCCATAAAACCGTGCCAATTTGTTTGAATCAGGACTCAAAAGGTCTCAAAAAGTACACGAGCAATTACCGAACGTTGAGATTTTAATCAATGAGTCAGAGCTGGTTGGTTCTTCAGTGCCAGGAACAGAGAGAGCCGCTCTGTTAGTGCGGCTCTCTCAGTGAACGTCGGTGTAGCTATGTGAGCTAGTCGCTATTTATTTTCCGTCACAGTGTCACTGAGAACCGGAACAGGTTGACGACGAACAATCCAGATAATAAGCGCCAGTACCAGTAATGGCAGAACAGGATCAAGCCAAGTGCCACCGGAGCCAAACAGCAGGTTGAGCAGGGCTACGCAAGTACCGCCGATAGCCCAGGCGATAGTGGTAGGAATAGACCAGACCACCATTTGCTGCTTCACGTCGGATACCCCCATCATACGGTTAACCACCCAGAACAAGCTGTCGTTGAAGTAACCGAAGAACAGTGAGCCCATGGTGGCAGCTTGGGCAGCCAGCAACATGTTGACCCCGGGGATCTGCGCCAAGATTGGTGCCGAAATGGAGGCTGCCGTCACCATGGCGACTGTGCCAGAACCTTGGATGATGCGTACCAAGGTTGCCACGATGAAGGGGATCAGGATTGGGGAGATTGGCAGCAAAGCAATCTGCTCGGCAAGCTGCTGGCCAGCGCCGCTGTCGCGTAGAACTGCCCCCAACGCCCCCCCGGCACCGGTCACCAGCAAGATGATACCGGCCGATTGCAACCCCTCTTCAAGGCGCTCAGCGGTGGCATGCTTGTCCATGTGCGGCACCAAGGTATAGACCGCCAGCAGCACACTGATAGCGAGTGCGATTATCGGTGTGCCAATGAAGTTGACGCCCTGCACCAAGGGGTTCTCCATCAGACCATTCATTCCCTCCAGGGTGGCGAGCGTGGTGAAGATGGCCTTGAGGAAGATAAGCACGATGGGCACCAAGATCGGCAGCAGCGACAAGGTCAGGCTTGGCAAGGGCTTGCCCTCCTTCTCCTTGAGATACTGTTCGTAGGTGACCTGCAACTCATCCGGCGTTTTTTCCGCCTGCTGAGAAAACTCGGGGTACTTGCGGTCTAGCCACTGAGCGTAGAAGACGATGCCTATCACGCAGGGGATGGCCAGGGCCATGCCCATCAAAAGCATGGCGCCAATATCCACGTCAAACAGACCGGCAACACCGAGTGGGCCCGGTGTTGGCGGCACGGTGTGGTGGGTCACTACCAGGCCACCAGCAAGTGCAACTCCCAGGGTGAGCAGGGAACGCTTGCCGCTTTTCGCCAGCGCCTTGGCAACCGGGTATAGGATGACGAAGGCGGAATCGACAAAGATAGGAATGCTGACTATGTAGCCGGTAATGGCTAGCGCCCACTCCTCGCGACGTTTGCCGAGCCATTTGATGAAGCTATAAGCGATCTGCTCTGCTGCTCCCGACACTTCCAACAGGCGGCCCATCATGACACCGAGGCCAATGACGATACCAATGCTGCCAAGGGTGGAGCCAAAGCCCTGGGTGATGACGGAGAGGGTCTTGTCGATGCTCATGCCTCCGGTGATCCCGGCGATACAGGCCGCCGCCAACATGGCAATAAGGGCATGTACCCGAGTGCGGATAACCAGAAACACCAATACGAAAACCGCAATGATAAGGCCAATGATAGGGGTAGGAATGGTGCTCATAATGCCTCCTGCAGGTCATGGGCTATAAAGCTGTCAATGATCTCAGCAAACGTCCTGTCTGCCATGAAGCCGGATGCCAATGCCCGACTGTTGTCAATCTGTCCAGGCCAACTGGCAACGATGCGCTCGATGGCAGGATCGGCAGCAAACTGCACCCGTTCCAGCGCAGCCTGACCACCCGTTCGAGCGAGGGCTTCCATCATCTCGCCCACGGTAACGCTGATGCCGGGCAGGTTGATGCTGCGGAAATCGCCAGTGGCGGTAAGCCTGGCGGCCCGCAGGAAGTTATCAACTACAGTGGCGGGGCTTGAGAGCCAAAGACGAAGCTCGGGGCTCACCGGGCAGATGGCGCTCTCCCCTTGCAGAGGCTCGCGAATAATGCTGCTGACAAATGATGAGGCGGCGCGATTCGGCTTACCTGGTCGTACGCAGATAGTGGGCAGCCGCAGAACCAGCCCATCCACATAACCTTTGCGGCTGTAATCGTTGACCAGTAACTCCCCCATCGCTTTCTGCGCGCCATAAGAAGAAGTCGGGGTCAGCGCGGTGCTGTCGTCCACAATCTCAGGCAGTGGACCGCCATAGACAGCCAGCGAGCTGGTGAATACAAAGCGGATGCTAGGATGGGCATGACGGCATGCCTCCAGCAGGCTGCGGGTGGTGTCCAGGTTGACCTTCCAGCCGAGATCAAAATCCTGCTCGGCGTGGCTGCTGACGATGGCAGCAAGGTGATAGACAATGGCAGTGCGTTCGCATATCAGAGATTCGGCAACCCCTGGGGTAGTCAGGTCTGCCTGCAGGCAGCGTACACGTGGATCGGGCAGGCGCTGTGGCTCCTGAATGTCTACCAACAGTAATTCGCTGAAAGAGACTGTACTCTGCAACAGGGCACGAGCCAGCTTTTGTCCCAAAAAGCCGCCGCCTCCGGTGATAATTATCTGCATATCGTTATCCTCAGACTCATTCGTGTGTAGGGTAGTTATTGCTTTGTCAGCCAGGCTAGTCCTTGCCGGGTATTGCCTCTGGGGTTGTATTCACAGCCGATCCAGTCGTGGTAGCCCACCTCCTCCAGTACCTTGAACAGGTGCGGGTAGGCGATTTCCCCTTCGTCCGGCTCGTGGCGATCCGGCACTGAGGCGATCTGGACGTGGCCAATAGCCGAGCCCAGCTTGCCGATGAGACGGGTGAGATCCCCGTCCATGATCTGAGCGTGATAGAGGTCAAGCTGTACCCCTACGTTCGGTCTGTCTATCTCCTCTACTAGCGCCAATGCATAGAGCTGGTGAGCCAGAAAGTAGCCGGGCACGTCCCGATCGTTCAGCGGCTCAAGCAGCACCTTGATGCCGTCTTCTGCCAAAAAGTCGGCGGCGAAGCGGATGTTTTCTATCAAGGTCTGGCGATGGGCTGCAAAGCTGTGGGCCGGATCTACGATGCCGCTCATGGCGTGTACCTTGCGACATCCAAGCGCCAGGGCGTAGTCACGCACTGTTGATAGGTGGCTGCGAAACTCGGCTTCTCTGCCGGGGATGGCAGCCATGCCGCGCTCCCCCATCGCCCAGTTTCCCGGCGGCATGTTGAACAGCGCTTGCGTCAAGCCGAACTGCTGTAACTGGCAGGCGAGCTCGGAGGCTGGCCACTCGTAGGGGAACAGGAACTCCACCGCTTCAAAGCCAGCCTCACGGGCCGCAGCGAAACGTTCCAGAAACGGTAACTCGGTAAACAGCATGGTGAGATTGGCGGCAAATTTGCTCATGGTTTCAGACTCCTTAATTCCTTGATTTCTGGTTCGTTCAGATAGCGGATCTGCCTGCCTTGCAGCAGCAGGGCCAGGCGAGCCGTCTCTTCCAGTTCCTCCATGTTGTTGACCGCCTCGACCAGATCCTTGCCAGTGACCACGGGGCCATGGTTAGCCAGCAGGAAGGCGTTGCCATCAGGAGCACGGCGACCAAATTCCTCAGCTATGCGTACATCCCCAGGCTTGTAGTAGGGAATGAGCGGCAGCTGGCCAACTCGCATCACGTAATAAGGGGTAAAGGGACGTATCACATTGGTCGGATCCAACCCCTCTAGACAAGAGAGGGCGGTTAGATGGGTGCAGTGCAGATGTACCACTGCCTGACAGTCCGGATTGTTGTGGTAGATAGCGAGGTGGAAAGCTACCTCCTTGGAAGGGCGGTCCCCCCCGAGGTGTTCACCGCTCATGCTCACGGTTGAGAGACGAGTCGGATCGAGCCTGCCAAGGCTGGAGCCGGTTGGGGTGGCAAGCAACGTGCCATCCGGTAGTTTGGCCGAGAGATTGCCAGCACCGCCTGTGGCATAACCCCGTTCGAAAAGAGATGCGCCCAGCATCACCATGGTGTTGCGCAGAGCCTGTTCAGTCATGGAAAAACTCCTGTGCCCGGCTGAAGAAGGTGTCGTCACCAAAGTTGCCCGATTTAAGCGCCAGTGAAAGCGGTGCGTCGGTAGCTCGAACCCATGGCACGCCGGGAGCAATCTGGGGGCCTATGTGGAAAGCTGCGATGCCCAATGCCTGGGTAATGCGGCTTGAGGTTTCGCCGCCAGCGATGATGAAGTTATCCACGCCGGCCTCTTTCAGCAGCACGGCCACTTGTGCAAAGCATTGCTCCACCGCTTTACTTGCCGCGTCACGGCCATGGCGTTCCTGAATGACAGCTAGCTCGTTCGGACTGGTCGTAGCGTGGATCATAGGGGCAGGAGAAACCGGTTGGTTCAGGACCCAACGGGCCAGCTCGGCCGGATAGTCTGCTTGTGTCAGGCAAGCAGCCACATCAAGGGCCAGTGCCGGCGCAACAGATCGATAGTGTGCGACCTGGCGGTTGGTCATTTCGGAGCAGGAGCCCGACAGCACAACAGCGCGGGTACCGACTGGCCGTCCTGCCTCGCGGGCAGCGGCCAGATTACCGCTGCCGAGCAACCGGGCCAAACCGATGGCGAGTCCGGAACCACCAGTGACCAACGGCATATCGATAGCGGCCTCAGCAATGTCCAACAAATGCTGCTCGGTAAGGGTATCTACCACGGCGTAACGCACACCATCTTGTTTAAGTTGTTCAAAAGCGTCAGTAATGGCACGAGGGCCCCGCTCGATGATGGCGAACGGCACCAGTCCGGCACGCCCCGCGGCCTGTGCCTCCATCAGTCGCAGCAAATTACTGTCTGTCATAGGAGTGATGGGGTGGTGTCGCATACCAGACTCAGCGAGCGGCTGGGCACCAACAAAGAGATTTCCTTGATAGACGGTACGCCCGTTTACCGGCAGCGCTGGGCAGATAAGCGTGAACCTGCTTTCCAACGCCCCCAGCAGAGCGTCAGTGACCGGACCGATATTGCCGGCTGCCGTGCTGTCGAAGGTAGAGCAATATTTCTGGTAGATGCGTGGACAACCGAGTGCCTTGAGCCAGTCTAGGGCAGCCAAGGTATCGCGCACCGCCTCGTCAGTCGGGCAGGAACGGCTCTTGAGGCTTATCACCACAGCATCAACTCCCGTCAGGTCCACCGCTGCAGGGATACCGGAGAACTGGATTGTGGCGAGGCCGTTTTCCACTAGAAAACCTGCGATATCGGTTGCGCCGGTAAAATCGTCTGCAATAACACCAAGTTTCATGCTGCGCCCTCCTGTTCCGGCAGGATTATCCCGTTGAAGATCTTGATGACAGCGCTGTCGTCTTCCTTTCCATGACCGGCATTGCTAGCCGTGAGGAACATATTGAGAGCAGTGCTAGCCAGCGGCAGCGGGAAGTTCAGCGCCTTGGCTGTATCAGCAACCAGATTGAGGTCCTTGACGAAGATGTCGACTGCCGAGCGAGCCTGATAGTCACCGGTCAGTACCCTGGTCATGCGGTTTTCGAACATCCAGGAATTACCGGCAGAATGGGTCACAACGTCATACATAAGGTCCAGTGAAACGCCGGCACGGCTTGCGAGTGCCATGGCCTCGGCGGCGACCGCAATGTGCACACCTGCCAGCAACTGGTGGATAATCTTGACTGTGCTGCCTTGTCCTGGCTCGCTGCCGATCCGGTAGACCTTTCCAGCCACAGCATCGAGAACCGGCCGCAAGTGTGCAAAGGCAGCGTCGGCACCAGCAGCCATTACTGTCATCTCACCCGCGTCGGCTTTAATTGCACCGCCTGAGACTGGGGCGTCCAGCATCAATAGTCCGAACCCTGCCAACTCGCGAGCAAAAGTGGCAGCCTCATCTGCTGAGATAGTGGAGGAAATCATTACGCCCGTTCCCTGTTTGAGATGAGCGGCCAAACCGTTCTCGCCAAACAGGATTCTGCGTACTTGGGTTGCGTTGACCACTAGCAGTAGGACTGCGTCCAACGTCTCTGCTAAGGGGCGGGCGTCGGCCATAACAGCAGCAGCCCCGGCGGCCTGCAGTTGCTCTCGAGCGTTCTCGCAAAGGTCAATGCCATAGGTGACAAGCCCGGCCCGCAGGCAGGAGCGAGCTGCACCCATACCCATGGCACCTAGGCCTATGACGGCAACGTGATATGGTTTGCTCATCTGTTAGTTCCTCAATAACTACGGATGAGGCAATGATAGGGGCTTGAGGCGATCAAATATCAACCACCGATCACATAAATTAACTTTTTGATGTTAATATTTGTGATTAATCAAGTTTGTAGGATTTCCATCTCACTAAACATCGATTCTCATTGTGAATAAATGTGATTCCTGATGCTTTTTAAGAGTTTTTACCATTTTTTCCCATTCACCTGGGCTAAGATGGCTCCAGTATTTTGAACTGGAGATATCCATGATCCCGATAGAGCGGCAGCAACGAATTCTGCATCTACTGGCAGAACGTGGGGCAGTTAGTATTACGGAGCTCACTGAGTGGCTTCAGGTCTCCCATATGACCGTAAGGCGGGATATTCAGAAGCTTGAGGAACAAGGCAGGGTTCTGTCTGTTTCTGGTGGAGTAAGCCTGACTCAGCGTATTCGAAGCGAGCCCTCTCATGCGGACAAACGAACGTTAATGCAAGATGCTAAAGTCGCGATAGCACACGCGGCTGTTGAACTTATCGAGCATGGAAGTTCTGTCTATCTCGATGCAGGTACCACTTCCCTTGAGCTCGCTCGTCTGCTGGCCTCGCGTGATGACCTGATGATTGTGACCAATGATTTCATGGTATGCGGCTATCTGATTGAGTTTGGAATGTGCAATCGTCTATATCACACAGGTGGATTAGTAGTCCGTGACAATCAGTCTTGTGCCGGTGAAGCCACTGCTCATTTTTTGCGAAACCTGCATCTTGATATTGCTTTCCTCTCAACCTCCTCATGGGATGCAACAGGCATCTCTACACCAAGTGAACAGAAAGTGCCTGTTAAGCGTGCAGTAATAGATGCTGCAGCCAAGAGGGTTCTCGTTTGCGACTCATCAAAATATGGCAAAGTGGGGACATTTAATGTAGCTAGCTGGGAGGTGATCGACCAAGTTATCACTGATAAGAATTTACCCTTGGCAGCAGAAGAACTCCTTCTCTCCCACGGAGTTAAGCTGACCACGGTTGAACTACATGATTCGGGGCGTGCCACATTAATCAAATGATAAAGACCACACTTAAAAAGCAGCAGGAAACAAGAGGAACTCTCGTTAGGCCATTGCTTACTGGTTGTCGTCATTTGACTCATCATCCTATACAGGCCCAGTCATCAAAGTGACTCACATCTTCTTGCCCAGTAATGCGCCTCCAACGACAAACGTGTGATCTCGATCGACTGATTGCATTGTATATATGAAAAATCGGTGGCTACAGTGGCTACGCGGCTACAACTCCCTTCTAGAGCGCGCCATTGCTGTGTTTGTCGTGTAGCCACTACTCAAAAAAGTGGTGGCTACAGGTGGCTACACGCCTCTTACTGGGTGGCTACAGCCCCTTTTTGTCGCCACTGTAGCCACCATTTTTGCTTCTTTCATTAACAACGCCGAAATGGCATACCCGTGGCCCTTGGTTCCTGCTCACTGGGGTTATTCACCCCCTACGTCATCTCCTTCATCACCCAATACTCTTTCATCCAGCACATAGGCCCTCATCGACTTCCCCTTACCTGGCAATCTGCCCTACCGCAGTCGCTAATCATTATCTGGACTTGTGAGCTGATAGCCGGCCTCAAGGCACATGGGTAAATGTGACCTAATACACAAGAATGGCATCTCGTCTTGGAACACATCTTCTGAGTTGATAGCGATCAAACAAAATCATACCGTCTGGTCGGTATGATTCAGTAATGAACATGGAAACAGCACACCGTAAAAAAGATCCTGTCCGTTTGCAGGAACAACTGCTGGAGTCAGCAGCCACAATCGCTGCTCGAGACGGCATCGCAGCTCTGTCTTTGAATGCCGTAGCCACTGAAGCCGGTGTAAGCAAAGGTGGATTACTACACCATTTCCCTAATAAGCAATCACTGATCTTTGCTCTCTTTGCTCGTCTACTGGCAATTATGGAAGAGGCTATCTCAGCACTGATGGCTGCTGACAAGACTGAATATGGCCGTTTTACTCGTGCTTACCTGCACTATCTTTCTGCCCCTGAATTAACGGACACCCAGGAGAGTCGCCAGTTAATGGTACTTTCATTGGCCATGCCGGATGAACCAGTGTTGCGAAAATGTTGGCGTGACTGGATGCAGGCACATCTAGAGCAAGGAGATGAGTTGGACAATAGCCATACTGGTACGCTGGTACGTTATGCCGCGGACGGTATTTGGCTATCGGAGTTAACCGAAGGGCGCACCATGATTGCAACGCACCGTCAGGCGCTGGTTGAAACTTTGCATAATATGACGCTCCCCATATAAAGCACATGGATTGAGGCCGAGATGCGCTACTTCATCAATGCCCGCTTCATTTATGATGCGACAGATGGTTCCTTGACTCAGCGGGAAAGTGTTGAGCCGGACAGTCAATTATCCATTACCGCCAATGCGCTTTTTTATTTTTTCTTACGAAATACAGGGATCGTGAGCCGAGACGAGGTGCTTAAAAAAGTCTGGGATGATAACGGATTAACTTCATCGAACAGCAATCTCAACCAATACCTGAGCATATTGCGCAAGGCTTTTCGCCAGTACGATATAGACAATATCATCATCACGGTATCGCGCGGTTATTTGCAGCTGAATCCAGACGTCATAATTGAACCTATCGATGATGCTCCCACGCCACCCAATGAAATAGCGACCCCACCAGCCATGGTGGCAACCGCCGAACCGGTAATTGAGCCTGCAGAGTGGCAACTTCCCCTCACTCCACACTCACGAGGAATATGCTGGTATATCGCTGGTGGCTGCATGCTCGTTTTTGCCCTACTACTGGTGGCATTCGGTCTGTTGAATGACCGTGAGCCCCGCCCCCTTTCAATGACACAGATCCCCAATAACCAGTGCGAATTGCTGGCCAGCGACGAGATGCTGCGATCGGTCAGCGCCACTGCCTACGGTGAGCATTTCGACCAGGTGCGGCAGCGTTTAAACATCAACTGCAAACCCGGCGAACGTTTTCTGTTTTTCTACGGAGATAGGCTGGAGACCAACGGTTTGGGCAGGGTATTTCTTGCCCACTGCGCCATGCACGAAGACAACCCGTTCAGCTATTGCGATAACTATTTTTACTACTCTTGGAAGCCGTGATGAAACTTGCGCCGCGTCCCTTCTTTCTTTTGTCCTGCTCAGTATTCCTAGCTGCGGCAGTCTATGCCTGTTATCAGCTACCTACCGAAAATGATGGCATCATGAGCTGCGCCACCAAAGGCATCATGCGCTTTGAGGACATGAACAAAGAGAACGTCAACGGCAACATCCACTTCAATTTCGGCCGCCAGGGGAAAGGCTCCATGGTGGTTGAAGGCTATACCGATTCGGCCGCAGGCTGGCTCTACCTCCAGCGCTACGTCACGTTTACCTACAGCAGCAACCGGGTCTCCTCCACCGAGCGTCAATACCGCATCAACAAATGGGAAGCGAGCGCCTCCTCCATCGATCAGTCGCCGGACGTGATCTTCGACTACTTCATGCGCGAGATGTCCGACAGTCACGATGGGCTGTTTCTGAGTGCCCAGCGGCTCAATCAGCAGGCCATACTGCTGAGCTCCATCAACTCGCCGCTCTGGATCTGCACCCTCAAATCCGGCAGCAAACTGAACTAGTTCCGGCAATACGGCGGCAATCCCGACCCAAGCGTCGACGACGCGCACATATCGCCCTGCCCCACAAGCTGACCCGCGCAAGCCCCTATGACGCCACCCCAATGCGACCTGTCCGCCTGTTTGCCCTAAAGGCAGTGCCGTGGTGACTGCCGGCCACCCCTTCCCCCGACTACACATCCGTGCCGACAAGACGCCCCTTGCGCATCACCAGGCAGGACCGGTTCCCGCTACTTTTCCAGCCCGTACCATCCCCCCTCACGCCGGCATCCACATGACTCGCGCCCGCTCTCAATGCAACCTCCCCCGTCTGGCCCGCCGTCACTACCTTTATCTCTCCTTCCCGTCACACCCGGCTCACTTTTTACATTTAGCGTCGCCGGCAAAACATGAGCTCCGCCACAGTTAGCTGCCGGCCAAATTACCTCTCGGCCCCCATAACACAACAACCCATTAACATCAGCCAACGATCTTTTCCCGGGCCTGAATTCGGCCTTATGCAAGGCATAAAACAGTCTCGTGGCCGCAGCATAAATAGATAAATGCGACTTATAAAAACAATAAATTCAGAACAACAAACTAAATATTTCATTTTTGCAGATTCAAATTCCACAAATACCGCCAGTACCTATAGTGGCGATTGAACACCGCAACCGTGGCTCAACGCCGTGACACGGACGGAGTTCCTTAACCACACAACACAACCTGTTCTGAGGAGATCACCATGGGTGATGCATTGGGGCTTATCGAAACTAAAGGTCTGGTGGCCTGCATTGAAGCTGCGGATGCCATGTGTAAATCCGCCAATGTCGAACTGATCAGCTATGAAAACATCGGCTCCGGCCTGGTCACTGTCATGGTGAAGGGGGATGTCGGCGCAGTGAAGGCGGCGGTGGATTCTGGCGTGGAGTCGGCACAGCGCATCGGTGAAGTGGTGACCTCGCTGGTTATCGCTCGGCCGCACAACGACATCAACAAAATCGTCATTAAACACAAGGCTTAAGGCTAGGAGAGTTCAAATGGGTGATGCATTGGGTTTGATTGAAACAAAAGGCCTGGTGGCCTGTATTGAAGCGGCTGATGCCATGTGCAAGGCCGCCAACGTCGAATTGATCGGTTATGAGAACGTCGGCTCTGGCCTAGTCACCGCGATGGTGAAAGGCGACGTGGGGGCAGTCAAAGCCGCTGTGGACTCGGGCGTGGAGTCTGCACAACGCATTGGTGAAGTGGTGACTTCCTTGGTTATCGCCCGTCCGCACAGTGACATCAGCAAGATTGTCGCCCACTACAAAATTTCCGAATAACGGGAGAGAACATGATGAAAGAAGCACTTGGTCTGATTGAGACCAAAGGTCTGGTGGCCTGCATTGAAGCGGCTGATGCCATGTGCAAGGCCGCCAACGTCGAGCTGATCGGCTATGAGAACGTCGGCTCAGGCCTGGTCACCGCCATGGTGAAAGGCGACGTCGGTGCGGTCAATGCGGCGGTGGATTCCGGTGTGGAAGCGGCGAAACGCATTGGCGAAGTGGTCACCTCTCGCGTAATCGCCCGCCCGCACAACGACATCGAAAAAATAGCGGCGCAGCACAAGGCATAACCTGAGAGGGCACGCCCCGCCCGCACTTTTTTAGTCTGATGAAGGATAGATTCATGATTGAACTCGATACCGATTTGCTCTCCCGCCAGAACGCGAGAGAACTGGTGCGCAACGCCAAGCAGGCACAGGTGATTATGGCCACCTTTTCGCAGCAGAAAATCGACGCCATCGTGAAGAACGTGGCCGAAGAAGCCGCGCGCCATGCCGAAACGCTGGCAAAAATGGCCGCAGAAGAAACAGGCTTTGGCAACTGGCAGGACAAGGTGTTGAAAAACCGGTTCGCTTCGCTACACGTTTACGATGCCATCAAAGAGATGAAGACCGTCGGGATCATTCATGACGATCAGGTGAAAAAAGTGATGGACGTGGGCGTGCCGCTGGGCGTGATATGTGCGCTGGTACCCTCCACCAACCCGACTTCCACCATCTTCTACAAAACTCTGATCGCCCTCAAGGCAGGCAATGCCATCATCTTTTCGCCGCATCCGGGCGCACGCCAGTGCAGCTGGAAAGCCATAGAAATCGTCAAGCGTGCCGCCGAAGCCGCCGGGGCTCCGGCGGGTATCGTGGACGGCGTTACCCAGCTGACCCTGGAGGCGACCTCCGAGCTGATGCATAGCAAGGACGTATCACTGATCCTTGCAACCGGTGGCGAAGGCATGGTGCGCGCGGCCTATGCCTCCGGCACTCCGACCATCAGCGGCGGCCCGGGCAACGGCCCGGCCTTTATCGAACGCAGTGCCGACATTCACCAAGCGGTGAAGGACATCATCACCAGCAAGACCTTCGACAACGGCGTGATTTGCGCCTCCGAACAGTCGATCATCGTCGAACGCTGCATCTACGACGAGGTTCATCGCGAGCTGGCAGCCCAGGGCGCCTACTTCATGAACGAAGACGAGGCCGCCAAGATGGCCGCCCTGCTGCTGCGCCCGAACGGCACCATCAACCCGAAAGTTGTGGGCAAGACCGCATTTCATCTCAGCCAGCTGGCCGGTTTCAGCGTACCACCCAGCACCCGCGTGCTGGTGGCCGAGCAGACCACCGTCTCCCACAGTAACCCCTACTCCCGTGAAAAGCTGTGCCCGGTGCTCGGCCTCTACGTGGAAGAAGAGTGGAGAGCCGCCTGTCATCGGGTGGTTGAGCTGCTGACCAACGAAGGCCTTGGCCACACTCTGGTGATCCATACCCGCAACCAGGATGTGATCCGCCAGTTCAGCCTAGAAAAACCGGTCCACCGAATCCTGATCAACACCCCAGCCGCCCTCGGTGGCATTGGGGCCACTACCAACCTAACGCCAGCACTGACCCTCGGCTGCGGAGCCGTTGGCGGAGGCTCCAGCTCCGACAACGTCGGCCCGATGAACCTGCTCAACATCCGCAAGGTGGGTTACGGCGTACGCACCATCGAAGAGCTGCGAGCCCCCATCCAACCGGTTGCGGTGCAGCCCGCAAGCTCCGCCCCGGCAGCGCCCCAGCACTGCAGCATCCTAGACGATGCTCGCTTCAGTGCCCAGACGCCAACCTGCCACAGCGCCGACAACCGCTTTGCCGGCGCCACCGCCGAGGTCGGCGGCGAGATCAGCGAGCAGAACGTGGAGCGGGTCATCCGTCAGGTGCTTGAGCGTCTTGGCAAGTAACCCATTGAGATAAGGCGATAAAAACCATGATTCTCGCAAAGGTAACCGGACATGTCGTCGCCACGCAGAAGTGCGATGAGCTGCGCGGCAGCAACCTGCTGTTGATCACCCAGCTGGACGATCAGCAACAACCGATGAAGGACCGCTCTTGGGTCGCCATCGATAGTGTCGGCGCAGGCATGCACGACATCGTTCTGGCCGAGGAGTACCTCGCGCTCAACAGAGACCGCTACAAGGCCATGTCGGTGGTCGCCATTGTCGAGAAGGTGTTTCGGGACGCTTGAGGAGTAAATGACCCAATGAGTGAATTTTTGCTGAAACCCCGGATCCGCTTCGGTCAGGACGCATTGTCTGCCCTAGCCGAACAGCCGGCCCGCCAGGCGCTGCTGGTCACCGATCAGGTGATGGTGCAAGTTGGCCTGGCCGACCGGGTGACGCAGATCCTGCGCCAACGCGGCATCGCATTCCAGCTCTGGGACGATGTTGTGGCTGATCCGGACATAACAACGGTAGTGCGCGGCATGAAACTCATGGACAGCTGCTATCCGGATCTGGTGATCGCCCTGGGTGGCGGTTCGGTGATTGATGCAGCCAAAGCGGTCATGTTCGCTCTGGCGCAAACTCGCCCGAATTTGGGGCGCGAGCGCCCCTGCTTCGTGGCCATCCCGACTACCAGCGGCACCGGTTCGGAAGTGACCAGCTTCTCGGTGGTCAAGGCCCGCAGCGAGAAGCTGGTGCTGGTCGACCCGTCATTGCTGCCGGATATCGCCATTCTCGATCCCTCGCTGGTTGCATCGGTACCGCCAGCCATCACCGCCGACACCGGGATGGACGTGCTGTGCCATGCGCTGGAGGCCTATGTCTCCCGGGCGGCCAGCGATTTTTCCGACGCATTGGCGGAGAAGGTGGTGCAACAGGTCTTTCGCTACCTGCCCGCTTGCTGGCGCAACGGTCACGATCTGCTGGCACGGGAGAAGATGCACAACGCCTCATGCATGGCTGGCATGGCCTTCACTAACGCCTCGCTCGGCATCACCCACAGCCTGGCTCATGCCCTCGGCGGCGTGTTCCGCGTCCCGCACGGACGAGCCAACGCGCTCCTGATGGCGCAGGTCGTGGCATGGAACGCCGACTATGAGGGGCAGTGTGATACCCCGGCAGCCCACAAATATGCTCGCCTGGCCCACCTGCTGGACCTGCCAGCCAATACGCCGCGCGAGGGGGTAAACAGCCTGCTGGTGGCCATCCAGGCACTCAAAGACGAGATGAAGATGCCGGCCAGCATTGGCGATACCGGCCTCCTCGCTGCCGATTTCGACTTGCGGCTGTCGGAGATGGTCAGTCAGGCGCTGCGCGACAACTGTACCCCAACCAACCCGCGCACACCGGATGAGTGGGCATTAACCGAACTCTATCGTAAGGCATGGCGTGGCAACACAGCCCCCAGCCACTAAGAACAAGAACAGGAGAACTTACCTCATGGCACACTACAGCTTAACACCGCGCATCAACGTGCTGGCTGAACGTTTATTAGCGCACAGCAGCACCTTGTGCAGCGAACACGCAACGATTCTGAGCAGGCTGGACGGTGACATCGCAGGCATTCCCGCCGCAGTCAAACCGGCACGCCGTTTTTACGAACTGATGCGCCAACTGCCGCTGACTATCAGTGCCGACGAACTGATTGTCGGCAACCAGACCCGTACCCCCCACGGCGCCATATTTCACGATGAAAGTGCTGGGCAGCGTCCGTCTACCTTTCAGTTCCTGAATCTGAACAACGCCATCGACTCCCCCGACTACAAGCTGGTGGTGGAGAAGGGCGTGCTGGCCATCAAGCTGCAGTTGGAAGAGAAAACCCGCGCGCTGGGCAGCGCCGTCAGCCGTAGCGGCATGGACGAGGTCAACGGCTGCCGTGCCGCCATACACGCCTGCGATGCCCTGATGGCGTTGGCACAGAACTTGGCCAACAGCGCCGAAACCCTGGCCGCCGCCGAAACCAACCCGTTCCGCCAGGCCGAGCTGCGCGACAGCGCCGCCATTTTGCACCATGTACCGGCCCATCCGGCACGCAACTTCAAAGAGGCCTGCCAGTCGTTCTACCTGTTCCAGCTGGCGCTTCAACTCGATAACGGCAGCTATGCGGTCAACCCGGAAGGAGCCGACAAGGCGCTGCTGCCATACTTCCAGCGCGATATCGCCAACGGCACGCTGACCGAGCAACAGGCGTACGAGATCGTAGAGTGCCTGTGGTTCAAGCTGGCAGAGCTGAGCGAAGTGCGCGCCACCTGCGCCATCGACGGCTACCCCATGTTTGATGCCCTGCTGCACGGCGCCAGCCTGGAGCAGGCGAGCATCAACCCGCTCTCCGAGATGTTCCTCTGCGCCCAGCAAAACCTGAGCGCCCTCAAGCTGCCGGTTCGCCTCTTTCGCGGAGTGCAGCACGTCTCTGCAGCCCCGTTCGCCGCCGGTGCCGATACGCCGGTGATGGAGGGGCTGACGCCGCGCCTGCAGCGCCTGCGCAACCACTATCTGACCGTGCGCCCTAGCGTCTCCATCTACCGGGCACTGGCCTTTACCGAGGTCGTCAAGGCCAACCCAGGCATGCCGACCATCTTGCTGCGGGCCAAGGCGTTCCGCCACGCCTGTGAAACCGCCCCCATCCTTATCCAGAACGACGAGCTGATCGTCGGCCACCCGTGCGGCAAGCCGCGCGCCGGCGCCTTCTCGCCGGACATAGCCTGGCGCTGGGTACGTGACGAGCTCGATACCATGAGCACCCGTCCGCAAGATCCCTTTGAAATCAGCGAAGCGGATAAGAAAACCATCCGCGAAGAGATAGTACCATTCTGGGAAGGCCGCTCGCTGGACGAGATTTGCGAAGCGCAATACCGGGAAGCCGGCGTCTGGGCTTTCAGTGGCGAGACCTTCGTCAGCGACCTCTCCTACCACCAGATCAACGGGGGCGGCGACACCTGCCCGGGCTACGACGTGCTGCTGTTCACCAAGGGGATGAACGGCATCAAGGCCGACGCCCAGGCCCACCTCGACCAGCTGAGCATGGAGAACCCGGACGACATCGATCGCATCTACTACTACAAGGCAGCGATCGAAACCTGCGAAGGGGTGGTCAACTACGCCCGCCGCATCGCGGCCCATGCCCGCGAACTGGCGGCCAAAGAGCAGGACGCTCAGCGTCGCGCCGAGCTGCTGATCATCGCAGAGGTGAACGAGAATGTACCGGCCAACCCGCCAAAGACCCTGCAAGAAGCGCTGCAGAGCATCTGGACGGTGGAGTCGCTGTTCGAGATCGAAGAGAACCAGACCGGCCTGTCACTCGGTCGAGTCGACCAGTACTGCTATCCAATGTTCGAAGCGGATATCCGCGAAGGTCGCCTGACCCACGAAAGCGCGCTCGAGCTGATGCAGGCCTTCATCATCAAGTGTGCCGAGCTGATGTGGATGTCGAGCGAGCTGGGGGCGAAATATTTCGCCGGCTATCAGCCCTTCATCAACCTGACCGTGGGCGGCCAGAAGCGCAGCGGCGGCGATGCCTGCAACGATCTGACCTACCTCATCATGGATGCCGTGCGTTTCGTGAAGGTCTACCAGCCGTCGCTGGCCTGCCGCATTCACAACCAATCACCGCAGAAATACATGGAGAAGATCGTCGACGTCGTGAAGGCGGGGATGGGTTTCCCGGCCTGCCACTTCGACGACTCCCACATCAAGATGATGCTGCGCAAGGGCTTCGACTTTGAAGACGCCCGCGACTACTGCCTGATGGGCTGTGTCGAGCCGCAAAAATCGGGACGAATCTATCAGTGGACCTCCACCGGTTACACCCAGTGGCCGATAGCCATCGAGTTCGTGCTCAACCGGGGACGGATGGTGCTGTTCAACAGTTACCAGGGGATAGATACCGGCGATCTGCGTGAGCTGACTACTTTTGAAAAGTTCGATGAAGCGGTCAAACGGCAGATTGCCCACATTGTCCGTCTCTCAGCAATCGGCACAGTGATCAGCCAGCGCGTTCACCGCGACGTGGCCCCAAAACCACTAATGTCACTGCTGGTGGAAGGCTGTATGGAGAAGGGTAAGGATGTTTCCGCCGGTGGCGCCGTGGTCAACCACGGTCCGGGGCTCATCTTCTCGGGACTGGCGACCTATGTCGACTCCATGGCGGCAATCCGCAAGCTGGTGTTCGAGGAGCAGAGATACACCCTGGAGCAGATCCGCGATGCGCTGCTGGCCAACTTCGAAGGGTTTGAAGCGCTGCGCCGAGACTGCCTCAATGCGCCCAAGTACGGCAACGACGACAACTACGTCGACCAGTACGCGCTGGATATCACCGAGTGGACCGAGCGAGAGTGCCGCAAGTACAAGATGCTCTACTCCACCCTGAGCCACGGTACCCTCTCCATCTCCAACAACACGCCTATCGGCGAACTAACCAACGCCACGCCGAACGGGCGTCTGGCCTGGATGCCGCTCTCCGACGGCATCAGCCCGACCCAGGGAGCGGACAAGCAGGGACCGACGGCCATCATCAAGTCCGTCAGCAAGATGAACGTGGAGACCATGAACATCGGCATGGTGCATAACTTCAAGTTCCTCAAGGGGCTGCTGGATACCCAGGAGGGACGGCATGGACTCATCACCCTGCTGCGCACCGCCTCCATCCTCGGCAATGGCCAGATGCAGTTCAGCTATGTCGACAACGAAGTGCTGAAAAAGGCGCAGCAGGAGCCGGAGAAGTACCGCGACCTCATCGTGCGCGTCGCCGGCTACAGTGCCTATTTCGTCGAGCTGTGCAAAGAGGTGCAGGACGAGATCATCAGCCGCACCGTGATTGAGAAGTTCTGATCGATGCGTTGGTAACCCGTCTTTCTTAATCACCAAAATAACCGGAAGTACTCCGCAATGGCAGGTCGCAAATAATGCGACTGCGGCCTGCCACATCCGGAGAGGAGGCAAGCGTGATCGCAAATAATGAATTAACCGGCCGCATATTCAATATCCAGAAATATTCGATATATGACGGCGATGGCATTCGCACGCTGGTTTTTTTCAAGGGCTGCAACCTTCGCTGTCCCTGGTGCGCCAACCCTGAAGGGCTCAGCAGCCAATTTCAGGTGATGTTCTCGCACGACAAATGCATCAACTGCGGTGACTGCGTGAATGTCTGTCCGGCCGGAGTCCATTACCGGGCCGAAGAGAACGGCAGCATGAAACACTTCGTCGATCGCAATAAAGATTGCATCGGCTGCCGCAAATGCGAAGAGGTCTGCACCCAGCATGCACTGGACATCATGGGCAAGGATGTCACCGTCAGCGAGCTGATGGAGATCATCATGCAGGACTATGACTTTTACATCTCCTCCGGCGGTGGTGTCACCATCGGCGGCGGCGAGATGAGCCTGCAGACCGACTTTGCCGTCGCGCTGTTTAGCGAATGCAAGAAGATGATGATCAATACCGCCATCGAGACCCAGGGCACCACCTCGCTGGCCAATTACCAGCAGCTGGCGCCCGTCACCGATACCTTTTTGTTCGATATCAAGCAAATCAACAGCGAGCAGCATAAAGCGATGCTGGGTATCGGCAATGAAGGTATTCGCCGCAATCTGGAATGGCTGGTTGATTACGGCGCCAAGGTGATTGTGCGTATGCCACTAATCCGTGGATATAACGATTCATGGGATGCCATTACCGGCGCCATCGAATATGTACAGAAATTGGCAAAGCGGGGAAATATCCTGCGGATCGACATGCTGCCGTACCACCAGCTGGGCCGCAAGAAATATGAACGGCTGGATATACCCTACCCGATTACGCAAGACCCCTCTTACACGCCGGATGAATTGGATCGGCTGGAGGCCTTCTTTGCACAATTTGATTTCGATATTCGCTTGGTCCGCCACTAAAAGGAGTCGACGATGAAAAGTTTGGGCGTAATTGAAACGCGAGGATTGATCGCCGCCATTCAGGCCGTGGACGCTGCTTGCAAAGCCGCAAGCGTCACCTGCATCGGTTATCGCAAGGTGGGTTCTGGGCTGGTGAGTGTCTGCTTCCAAGGGGAGATCAGCGCCATCCACACCGCTATCGAGCGTGGTGTAGCAGTGGCTGCCACTATCGACCAGCAGGTCCATTCACTGGTGATTGCACGCCCGGAGCCAAGCGCAGTAGCGGCGCTTAGCAACCTCAAGGGCTACCCGCCGCGCGCACCGGCCAGCACCAGCACCGAGCTGACGGCCGCAACAGGTGCAGCCCCAGCCCTGCCACTGCCAAGCGGTGCCGATACCGAACCGGCCACTCCACCGGCCAGCCAGCCTGCTGGGGATCAGGCGGAAGACAGACAGGCCGCGGCAAGAAAAGGGAAGAAAGCATGATCGATCCCCAGTTGCATCAAAAGATCGCCGCCCGTCTGAGCCTGGTCAGCCCGGCGATCCCGGTCGGCATCTCGAATCGCCACGTTCACCTGGCACAGCAGGATGTGGAAGCCTTGTTCGGCAAGGGCTACACCTTGACACCGCTCAAACCGCTGCGCCAACCGGGCCAATTTGCCGCCGAAGAGTGCGTCACCGTGGTCGGCCCCAAAGGCTCGCTAACCCGGGTGCGGGTGCTCGGCCCGACCCGGCCGGTTTCACAGCTGGAGATCTCCCGCGCCGACTGCTTCACCCTCGGTATCAAGGCACCAGTCCGTGAGTCCGGCCAGCTGGAAAATACCGGCAGCGCGCTGCTCATCGGCCCCGCCGGCCACGTGGAGTTGCGATCCCAGGTGATCTGCGCCTGGCGGCATATCCACCTCTCGCCACAAGACGCCCGCCAGCTGAACGTGACCAATGGCCAGAAGGTGAGCGTGCGCAGCGACGGCGAGCGCCAGTTGACCTTCGATGAGGTGGTGGTGCGGGTGCGCGAGGATTTCGCCCTGGAATTTCACATCGATACCGAAGAGGCCAACGCCGCCGGACTGAAAAACGGCGCGCAGGTCAGGCTGCTCGGCTAACGGAGATCCCCATGACCGACGAACAGATTGAACGCTTGGTCGAACAGATGCTCAGGCGCCTACAGCCGCCACTGCTGGTGATGGTGACCGCGGCCCAGGGCTATCGGCAGGCCATTCGAAACCGTCTGGCCAGCTGTGGGCAGCCCCTGCAGCTTGCACTGGCAGAAGAGATCGAGGATGGCGCGCTGTGGCAACCGCTGGGGGAGACAGTGCCGGCCAACGTCTGGCAACAGGCCCTACCGCTCGCCCCCTATCGCGCGCTGGTGCTGCCCTTTCTCGACTATCCGCTGGCGATGGACCTGCTGAACGGCTCGCTGCAAAGCCCCGTGGCCCGGCGGCTGCACGATGCCCTGCTGAGCGGCTTGCCGGTACTTGCACTGCGCTATCACTGCGATCCCACGAGTGAACTAAATCAACTTTTGGGTGCGCAAACGAACACGGCGTATGCCGGGCATATGCAGGCTGCACTAACAGGTCTGAACGAGATTGGCGTTACCTTATGCACCATGAATGAGCTGCTAGATAAATTGGCATCGGACCACTTTGCAGACTTGAAACCAGTGAATACGGCGAGCCCCCCACGACGCTATCTCACCGTCAGCGATGTGGAGATGAACCCGATGCTGGCCCGTGCCCCCACGGCACAGCTAACCGATGCAGCGATTGATTTTTTGAAAAACAGTAAAAAAGAAAGAGAACCTTACCTTAAATAACAACCCCGGAGTTTAAGTTATGTCTTCAAAAGCAAAATGTTGGTTATGGATGCTGTTGGTGATTGTGTCCGAAACATCGGCAACCTCCACCTTAAAAATGTTCGGTAGCAGTGAGGGCGTCACTAAGATGCTACTGCTCGGCTTGCTCGTACTGCTCTATTGTACCTGCTACTACTCACTCTCTCGTGCGGTAAAAGATATTCCAGTTGGACTTGCCTACGCTACTTGGTCTGGCACAGGAATTTTAGTCGTATCTACATTAGGTATGGCTTTTTATGGCCAACATCCAGACACCGCAGCCATTATCGGGATGGCAGTTATTGCAAGTGGCATAGTTATAATGAACGTATTTTCAAAAATGGGTAGTGAAGAAGATGACGCCTCATCAGGCGAAGCTTCAAAATAACAACGCTAACAATCTGATAATTAAAATTAAGGAATATACACCATGTTTAACATAGGTTTTTTATGGCTAGCACTGTCCATCGGCTCTGAAATAACTGGCACCTCAATGATTAAAAAAACTAATGGATTTAGCAAGCTAGCTCCATCAGCATTAGTCGTTTGTGCCTACAGCCTTTGTTACTTCGCTCTGACACGTGCAATGAGTACAATCCCCGTAGGCGTTGCCTATTCACTTTGGTGTGGATTTGGTATCGTTGGCGTTACAATTTGCTCTATGATTCTGTATAAGCAGAAGCCTGATTTACCCGCAATAGCAGCTATGATTTTGATTATTTCAGGCGGTGTGATTATGAATGTATTCTCTGCGATGTAAATTGTACGGGAGCCTTCACCATTATCGGCAAAGGTTCCCGTTACTTTAAAAGCCACTAGGTATTATCTGGACAGAAAAGCAGGTTAAACAACATACGTCACCAGCTACATATTCGTTCATCTAAAAAACATTCATGCAGCACCTAAATAAAATTCTATTTTTGACCAAGTATCATATGTGCAACATAAGTGCCGTACCAATTTAAATAGCTTACTCATGCAGAAAAAATGGAAAATTTCTAACTTTCTAAGTGCAAAAATAGATGACTAAAACTACTGCATAACTCTCCCCCTCTAAACCATCCACGCAGGCACTGTCGTGTAGCCACTGTAGCCATTGTGTAGCCACTAAAAATAAGCCTGGTGGCTACACCTCTATCCCTTGATACATAAGGCCCACAGCGGTGTTTTGTTGTGGTGTAGCCACTGTAGCCACCATTATTGCTTGTTCTTTCACGCGCGCGCACAAGGCCGAAATGGAAAGGGCCACACTCGGTGGCCCTTGGCTCCTGCTAATTGGGGTTAATCATCCTCTAAGCAATCTCCTTCATCACCCAATACTCTCTCTCCCAGTACATAGACCCTCATCCCCTTCCCCATACCCGGCAATCTGACCTGTCGCTGTAACCGCTTCTTGTCTTTGCCAGTAAGAAGATAGCCGGCCTCAAGGCACAAGATGGCCGCTCGTTTGGGGTCTCTCCCTTTGGTGATCTCAAGCCAGCCTTGGGGCAGCACAAAGAAGCTCACGCTATCCGACTCCACCTTACGGTAGCCCACCATATTGGCTGGCCGGTGGTTGGCATCGAACCAATCAGCAAAACGTGTGAACTGGTGGGCAAAGACAAAACCACGTACCTGCAACAGGGTGGCTGAGTCCTCCTGATTTCCCAGGTGTCCCCGTTCTGCCAGCCATGCCTTGAGACAGACCCTCACCGCCCTGATGGCTTCTCCCTCTGGCCAGCCGGTCACCCCCAATCGGGTGGCCAGTTCCCCAGCCGCCGCTACCAACGCAAACCGGTTGATGGCTCGCCCTACCTGATTACCCGCCCCCTTGGGTGTCAGCTCGGCAGCCAACTGCTTAATCTCAGCCCTCAACCGCTCACTGTGTTCATCTGTCGCCTGGGTCAGAGCTTGCGCATAGGTGCGAAAAGCGATGCCATGATGCTCTTCTGAGTTGGTTTTGAGGGTATCGGCAAAACTACGGCCGCCATCCATGCCATGAAGCCACTCAAAGGCGCCATGGTGCCCGGTATCACTGGGGATCTGGATTGTCCGCACCTCCATTCCGGCCTGGGTAATCTTCCCAGCACTGGCGGCATGGTCCTCAAGACTCAGCTCACCGGTGGAGAGGAACAGCAACCGCCAGGCTTTCCGCTCTCTCAGCTCGCCATCCTGTTTACTGCGGCCCTTACCTTGGCCGTTGGCCAGCATATAGGCAGTCTGACCAGCCTCCCGCCCGTCCAGCTCACCCAGTTCATCCAGACAGAGCAGGGCATCATTGCGCCGGCTGGCGATCCCCTCGATGGCGTTGCCGGTCGCCCGCCAGGTTTGGGCATAGCGGTCCGGGTGACCGTAGACACTGGCGGCCGCCTTCATCACAGTGGTTTTGCCGTCGGTACTCTCCCCCTTGAGGTGAAAGCCTCCGCCCTCCATGCCGACCAAGGAAAGCAGAGGGGCCGCAAAGGCCAAGGACAGCGCAAAGCAGAGCCGAGAGTTGCCCACGGCCAGCCCTGCAACCCCCTGTTGCCAGCCGGCCAGGGTACCGTGCTCAGTAAAGTCGCTACTGGTGTAGCCGGCAGTCTGCAGAATGACCCGCTCGGCATCCGGCCCAATAGCGCCCCCTGGCAGCACATAAGCCTTGCCATGCCATCCTGTTCGCTCGACACAGGTGATACGCCGCTTTGGTTGGCAGCTCATCAGGTAGGCCGCAAGCCTGCGTTTGTGGCTGAGATCGATAAAGGGCAGCCCCGCATCCAGTAGTGCGGCAAACACCTCTTCACCATTGCGCGGGACCAAGGAACGCACCGGCATGGCCCACTGGCGCACGCGCCCGGCACTGTCTCGCCACTCGAGCAATCGGCCATAGCCTCGGCCTTGCTCATCGGAGGTTTCAGCCAACACGTGGATGGGGCTGGCAATTGGGAGCCACTCTTGCCGGGCATCCTCCCCTCTACCGACGGTCGTCAGGGCACACAAACGCGAGCCTCTCACCTCAAATCCAGCCGGTAATGCTTGCCCCTCCTCTGGCTCACCTTTCACCAGATGAAGTGGGGCTACATTAACCATCCAGGGCGCTTCATCGGTGTTTGGGGTCACCTCCAATGTCTGTTCGAAAGCAACGATATCCACCAGCGGCCAAGGCTCAGCATTCTGCCCTTGGTAGGCACGATAGATCTCAGCCCTCGGAGCTTGCTCACGTAGAGCCATGATCAGGCGTTTGGCTTTCTTAGAGTGCAGATTGCCATACTGGTGAACGATGACCCGCTTGGTGGCATCACGATCTGCCATTTTGTAAAGCTTGCCCCCTTCGTCTAGTTGGGCCGGCCCCACGTACAGCACTTGCTCCGGTTCGAGCTCCGGGTCAATCGGGTTCTCTGCTGCTATCGCGTCATTATGAGCACGCTGTAGGGTCGCCCTGATGCCAGCATCCCTGCTGGCTTGTTCACCGGTGTGGATCACGACAACCTGCAGGTCATCCAGGTCTGCAAACTTGAGGAAGGCACCGGCCCGGGATGGAGGACTACTACGATTCCCGGAACCAACAGTTCTTTGGAATACCGTTGTCATTGCATCTCCCTCCGCTTACTCTCCTTGGTCAGCCGCTTGAAGAGTTCTCGTAGTACCGCGGGGCGAAGTGGATTACGTGATAATTCGCACCACATGCGGCGATTTAGAGTGTTGAGCAGTCGCTTACTCATGGCATGTCCCTCCCAGCAAAACGGTAACCAGCTCCTTGAACGCCCGCTCATCCAAACCGGCTTTCAGCTCTCGAGCCTCCTTCGCGGTGATAGCCACCGCAGCGCCCTGGGTCTGGGCAATAAAACGATCACGGTCATTTCGGCAAAGGAAAGCACTCAGGGTGCCCCGCTGTGTACGCTTCCCTGTTCTGGGGTTAGGTGGACCAATAAAGGTCGGTGGATTCGTGCCATTGGCCCATGCGAAGTAAGTCATGACAACCTCCTTTGGCAGATAGCAGCCTCGTGACGCAAGGCATCAAGCAGAAACCGAAACTGTGTTCGCTCCTGAATGCTGAGGTCGGTTTGTTCTAGCAGCGCCTCAAACTGGTCGAGCAAGGCGTAAAGAGGGAGTGGATAAATGAGGTTCATACGATGAGCCCCCCATCAGGTGGGGTAACCCGGTAGGTGGTCATGCAACAGGGAGGGGGAGTGCAAAGGCGCCAAAGTGCGGCCGAGTGACACGGATGAGCAATCAGGGATCTGAGTCGGCTAGATAAAGCCTGGGTGGGGACAGTAGCCATAGTGGCAGCCTCCAAGGTAGTCAGATTTTCTCTGCCACCTGGAGTTCTCACGCTCATGGGTGGCAGCCCGGACAGGGGTGAGAAACCGGCTACCTTGGAAACCGGCCAGCCTTGCGGCTGCCCTGCCCGAACCGCCATAACACAACAGAAGCTGCCGAGCAGGTATAGCAAGGCAGCCCCAAGAAATGGGGGTCGAGTACCGACAAAAAACCACGCTGGCGCGTGGGTCGGCACCAAGGATAGTCTCGGATTCTCACGCCCGGCAGCGGATTTTGCCGCTACAGGGCGAATCCTACCCCGTTGAAGATTGAGGAACAAGCCCACCTCTTGGGATTTGGGCAAAGCTTCGCCCTGGGCAGTGAGCCCATATTGTTTTTTCATGGCATACCTCGGAATTAAGCTGCAGGAGGGAGGGGGTTGGATACCGGTGTACGAGCACACAGAACGGCTGCGTAGTCATCGTCCAAAGGGGTTGCTTGCCTCTGGTATCGCCAGTGGTTGACCAGGGCCACTAGCCTATAGGCTTGATCTCGGTCGGCTAGCCAATAGCGCTTGAAGCGGGTGGCCCCGCCGCCGCAGTGCTGGTGTTCGAAAAACGCATCGGTGATGGCTATCCCGTGGTTTCGACGGAGCAGGCCAATGCTATTGCGCAAGTTGAGATCATGGAGTCCAGCCAGGCCAGACAAGGCGCTGACACCCTGAACTCCCTGTTCCAACAAGTGGAGAGCAACCAATTCGTACTTGGTGATATGCGGACCTTGTGCAAGCTGGGTCGTACCATTAATGGCGAGGCCTTTTTCTTTTTGCATATTCTCCTCCTTACGCAGCTTTGCCTTGAGCATTGATCCAGGCGTGAACATCTTCACAGCGCCAGGCAGTGACTCGCGCGCCCAGCTTTATTGGCTTGGGGAATTTGCCTTCGCCAACCATCCTCCACAACGTGGACTTACTGAACGGCAATGGACCTACCTTGCTGGCCGTCGTTACCAGTTGTGCCTCTCGAATAAACCCTGTTTCTGGAATTTTCATGTGCGCTCTCCTGAAATGAAAAAGCCCGACACAGTGGTCGGGCTTAAGGGGGGAACTGTTATTGATAATGAATGAGGTCAGTTTTGGTTTCGTATCCTCCAATACAAAAACCCGGCACGATGGCCGGGTTTGGATATGAAAAAGGCCCAATCTCTAAAGAATGGGCCATTATGGGGAAATCCTAACGTTGGTGTGATAACGAGTCAAGCAGTCGCGTAACGTGTCACATCCTCCCGCTACCTACCCTACTCTATTGAAGTTCACAGGACGAACATTGCTGCCCTGTTGTGACTCGTAGAAATCAGCCAGCCACTGCAAAAGCTTGCGGCGGTCATCAAGGTACTCAGCCCGGTGATAGGCCGCCCGCACCTTGTTACGCTCAGCATGGGCAAGCTGGCGTTCGATCACATCAGGGTCAAAGCCCTCCTCATTGAGGATGGTGGATGCCAAGGCCCTAAAACCGTGAGGTGTGGCAATTCCTTTGTAACCCATTCGTCCCATAGCATAACTCAGAGTGTTTTCGCTGATGGGATTGGTCAACTTCCGTTCACTCGGGAACAACAGCTCACAGTGCCCGGTTATCTGACGTAGCTCCTCAAGCACAGCAAGAGCCTGACGGGAAAGAGGTACGATATGAGGTACCCGCATCTTCATACGTTCAGCAGGGATCCGCCATTCTGCTCGCGCCAAGTCGAACTCATCCCAGCGAGCAAAGCGCACCTCACCAGGGCGAGTCATCGTCAACATCAATAGGTGGATAGCTAGACGAGTTGCAGGGTTCAGTGGCTCAGCAGCCAAACGCCGGTAAAACTCCGGTAAGTCAGCACGTGGAAGTGCTGGACGGTGTTCTTGCTTGGTAGCCCTGAGCGCCCCTTTCAGGTCTTGGGCTGGGTTGTATCTGACCCGCCCAGTCTGGATGGCGTAACGCATGACGGAACTGATCCGTTGCAGCACCCGCCCAGCTGTTTCAGTCGCTCCCCTCGCCTCTATCTTGCGCAAAGCATCCAACATGATGGGCGCTGTCAGCTCAGCAACCGGCACCAACCCCAGGTCGGGAAAGGCATCCACTTCCAAAGACTCGATCACCCGCTTGGCATGGCCTGGGCTCCAGCGAGCTAGCTGACTCTGGTGCCACTCCCTGGCAATGACCTCAAAGCTGTTCTCGCTGGCGAGTCGGTTGGCCACCTTGCTCTGCTTACGGGCAAGACTGGGGTCGATACCGTCTGCCAGTTGCCTGCGCGCCTCCTCTCGCTTAGCCCTCGCCTCTTTCAAGGAAACCTCTGGGTAGACCCCTAGAGCTAGCACCTTCTCCTTTCCACCAAAGCGGAACTTGAGGCGCCAGTACTTCCCCGATGAAGTTATAAGTAAAAAGAGTCCCTTTTCATCAGACAGCTTCTGCTGCTTACCAGTGAACTTGGCTTGTCTAGCTGCGGTATCAGATAGCGGCATGGGGGTATCTCCCGATTCAATTGGGGGTACATGACAGACGCTGGGGGTATAAGCCTCCACCTCACAGGCCAGGAATGGCGCGGGATTGCGGGCATGTGGGGGTACTTTTTATCCCAGTGGGAACATGTACCCCCAAAAGTACCCCCAAACTCGGGGGGATGTCATGAGGCCTTATGATACGACGAGAGACAACAAAAAACCCGCAAAGCCTTTAGCTATGCGGGTTTATGGTATGTCTTGAGACTGTATGAAACTATAGTTTGGTGCCCGAGGCCGGAATCGAACCGGCACGACGCGAACGTCGAGGGATTTTAAATCCCTTGTGTCTACCGATTTCACCACTCGGGCACCGCAATCGGTATCAAGCTCGCGTGGCGGGCTTGTCAATATGGAGGCACGTTCCGGAGTCGAACCGGACTAAACGGATTTGCAATCCGCTGCATAACCGCTTTGCTAACGCGCCATGCAAAAGAGAGTTGGATCTCAATTGTCTGAATTTGGAGCGGGAAACGAGACTCGAACTCGCGACCCCGACCTTGGCAAGGTCGTGCTCTACCAACTGAGCTATTCCCGCATTGGTCTGGCTGACTGCCTGACTACGAGGACGCATTCTAGCGATGTTCCTCGTCCAGTCAACCAGAAATATTTAATTACCTGATCGTTCGGGCATTTTTTGCCCTTTTTGAACGGTTTTAGCGCCTTTGGCCGTTTCCTGCCTCAAATCAGCGGAAACCTCACCTTGCAGCGCGGGTGACTCACAGGTTGGCGTGGTGGGTCAAATCGCCCCAGGCGGCCTTCATGTACTGGAACATCGACCAGAAGGTGAGCACGGTGGCGACATAGAGCATCACATAGGCGAGCCACACCATCCAGACGTTGTATTGCCAAATCAGACCGGTGAGCGACACCATCTGGATCATGGTCTTCCACTTGCCAATCCAGCTGACCGCCACCGAGGAGCGTTTGCCGAGCTCGGCCATCCACTCACGCAGGGCGGAGATGATGATCTCGCGGCCAATCATGGTCATGGCGGGGATGGTCACCCAGATGGTGTTGTAGTGTTCGACGATAACCACCAGTGCGGCGGCAACCATGATCTTGTCGGCAACGGGGTCAAGGAAGGCGCCAAAGGCGGTGGACTGATTGAGCTTGCGAGCCAGATAGCCATCAAACCAGTCGGTGGCAGCGGCCAGAATAAAGATGATGGCGGCAGCCAGATAGGACCATTGATAAGGCAGATAGAACAGGATGACGAAGACGGGAATGAGCAAAATCCGGAAAAACGTCAACAGGTTAGGTATGTTTGTCATTATTTTCAGCCACTTCTTGTACGTCGCTACATAGTGCGCCAAAGCCGATTTGCGATGCAACCGCACTGGCGCCCGTCTTGGTCTTTTTAATCCATCAATCTTCTCAAAATGCGAGGGCCATTATGGCATTTACGGCCCCCCCGCGTCACGGCTCTTGTGCATCAAGGAGTTAGCGATTTTGCCATGCCGCAAATCCTGCTCAGGCGCTGTGCAAGCCATCGTGGATGGTCTGGGCCAGCTCCTGACTGATGCCGGGTACCTTGGCCAGTTCATCCACGCTCGCCTTTTTGACCTCCTGCAGGCCGCCCAGATATTTGAGCAGTGCCTGCCGCCGCTTTGGCCCCACCCCCGGAATATCCTCCAGACTGCTGCTGGTGCGGGCCTTGGCCCGTCTGGCCCGGTGGCCGGTAATGGCAAAACGGTGGGATTCATCGCGAATATGCTGAATAAGGTGCAAAGCGGGCATATCTGCCGGCAAATGCAACTCTTCGTGACTTTCCCCCATAATGAGAGTTTCCAACCCCGCCTTGCGGGTGACCCCCTTGGCAATCCCCACCAGCAGCGGATATTTACCGCCGAGAAACTCCAGCTGACGGGCCAGGATCTCTTCGGCGCGGCGCAACTGACCGAGGCCACCGTCAATAAACAGCACGTCCGGCACCTTGTCCGGCTCCTGCTGCTTGCCAAAGCGGCGCTCCAGCGCTTGCTCCATCGCCGCGTAGTCATCACCGCCAGTGATACCGTCGATATTGAAACGACGATATTCCGATGAGAGCGGCCCCTCCCGGTTGAACACCACGCAAGAGGCCACGGTGCGCTCCCCCATGGTGTGGGAGATATCGAAACACTCCATGCGGGCGATGGGGCGCTCCAGCTCCAGCAGCTCTTCCAGCTGGTCGTAGCGGGCGGTGATGGTGCTCTTGTGAGCCAGCCGCGAGCGCAGCGCCGTCTCGGCGTTGATAGAGGCGAGCTTGATAAAGCGGGCCCGTTCGGCGCGAGTTCGGCTCACCACCCGCACCTTGTAACCGGCGGTCTGGCTCAGGGTCTCGGCGATGACGCTCTCGTCCTCCAACGCCACGTCGAGCAGCACCTCGCTCGGGATTTGCCGTCCCCCCTGCCCCGACAGATAGAACTGCAGCAGGAAGGATTGCACCACCTCGTCAAGCGGGGTGTCAGCCGGCACTTTCGGGAAGTAGCTGCGCGAGCCGAGCACCTTGCCCTGACGGATAAAGAGCACGTGGATGCAGGCCGCACCTTGCTGGAAGGCGACCCCCACCACATCCAGCTCGTCCAGCACGTTGCCGCTCACCGACTGCTGTTCGGTAACCCGGCGCAGCGCCAGGATCTGATCCCGATAGCGGGCCGCCTCTTCAAAGCGCAGATCGCCGCTGGCGGACTCCATCTTGCCCACCAGCTCGCCAATCACCTGCTGGTTCTTGCCCGCCAGAAACAGCTTGGCCAGCTCCACCTGCTGGGCATATTCGGCTTCGCTCACCAGTCCAGGAACACAAGGGCCAGCGCAACGCTTGAGCTGGTAGAGCAGGCAGGGACGGGTGCGGTTGGCATAGACCGCATCCTCGCACTGGCGTACCGGAAATATTTTCTGCATCAGGTGCAAACTCTCGCGCACCGCGCCACCAGAGGGGTACGGGCCGAAGTACTCCCCCTTCACCTTGCGGGCACCGCGATGGACGCCGATGCGTGGATGCTGGTGCGCAGTGATGATGATCCAGGGGTAGGATTTGTCGTCCCGCAGCAGCACGTTATAACGGGGCTGGTACTGCTTGATGAGATTGTGCTCGAGGATCAGCGCCTCAGTCTCGGTGTGGGTGACGGTGACCTGGATATCGGCGATCTGGCGCACCAGGGTGCGAGTCTTGATGCTGTCGACGTTGGTGCGAAAGTAGGAGGCGAGCCGCTTTTTCAGATCCTTGGCCTTGCCCACGTAGATCACGGTGCCACCGCTGTCATACATGCGGTAGACGCCACTCTGATGGGTGACGGCGCTCAGAAACGCCTTGCTGTCGAAGAGAGGTTCGGGAGAGAGGGTCATCAGCTACTCGGCTCACACAAAGGCAAAAATTGACGGGCAGAGCATACTGCCCTCGCCGCCCGAAAAGCAAAGGGGCAGAAAAGCAAAAAGGCGGCACTCGCCGCCTTTGTGACCACACGCCACCCGATTAGAGGGTATCGGCATCCAGCATGCCATAGCGAATGGCCAGATGGGTCAGTTCCACGTCACCGTTGATCCCCAGCTTGCTAAACAGCCGATAGCGGTAGCTGTTGACCGTCTTCGGGCTCAGGTTGAGCTGCTCGGAGATATCGGTCACCTTCTGCCCCTTGGTGATCATCATCATGATCTGCAGCTCGCGCTCGGAAAGGGACTTGAAGGGATTCTCGTCAGCGGAGGCAAACTGGCTGAGGGCCATCTGCTGGGCAATCTCCGGGGAGATGTAGCGCTGACCGGAGTGCACCAGCCGGATCGCCTGGATCATCTCGTCAGGGGCAGCCCCCTTGGTCAGGTAACCGGCGGCGCCTGCCTGCATCACCTTGGTGGGGAACGGATTTTCTGAATGAATGGTCAGCACTATGATGCGCACATCGGGACGGATCCGCAGAATTTTGCGGGTCGCTTCCAGACCACCAATACCCGGCATGTTCATGTCCATCAGGATCACGTCCGGATGGTGTTGGCGACAGAAAGTGACTGCTGTCTCGCCGCTCTGTGCCTCACCCACCACCTTGATCCCGCGCACATCTTCAAGAATGCGTCTTATCCCTGTACGCACCAGCTCATGATCATCGACCAGGAATACATTTATCACCCAAACACCCCGTTTTATCTCGTTTTAGCCGCCCGGTTAGGGTTAACAGGGCGTCTTGCATCATAACCAAACTCGTCGCTTTGGCAAACCATGCACGCCAAAAGTTTGAGAAAACCCATGTTTAGCGTTTAAAATCAAATAATTATATAAATTTTCAAAACAAAAAACGGTGCCTTGCGACACCGTTTTTCATGACTTTAGTGCTGTGGCCATCACTTGGCCAAAAAGGCCCGCACCTTCTCAAGATCGGCCTGGGTATCCACCCCGACCGGCGGTGCTTCAAGGGCCTGGGCGACGTGGATCTTCTCCCCGTACCAGAGCACCCGCAGCTGCTCCAGTGCCTCGACCTGCTCCAGCACGCTCGGTGCCCAGTCTACATAACGCTGGATAAAGCCGGCGCGATAGGCATAGATACCGATATGACGCTGGTAGTGATCACCAATCTGCTCGTGACTGTTGGCAAAGCGATCCCGATCCCAGGGAATGCTGGCGCGACTGAAGTAGAGGGCGTAGCCATCCTTGTCAGTCACCACTTTCACTGCGTTCGGATTGAACGCCTCTTCGGCATCCTTGATCGGCACCGACAGGGTCGCCATCGGCGCCGTGGCAGCGGCCAGATTATCCGCCACCTGACGAATGATGGCGGGCGGAATGAGCGGCTCATCCCCCTGCACATTGACGATGATGGTATCGGCGGCAAAGCCGTAGTGACGGCACACCTCGGCCAGACGCTCGGTGCCGGACTGGTGATCCGGTGAGGTCATGCACACCTCGACGCCGGTGCTCTGCAGTGCCTGCTGTACCCGCTCGTCATCGGTGGCAACGATCACCCGATCGGCACCTGATTGCAGAGCTTTCTCCACCACGTGCTGCACCATGGGCTTGCCATGGATATCCGCCAGCGGCTTGCCCGGCAGACGAGTTGACGCATAGCGGGCAGGAATGACGACGACGAAACTCATGACGGCAGCTCATCGCTGTTGAGCGGACGGGCACGGTTCTCCAGTAGTACCGGGATCCCCTCTTCCAGCGGATAGGCCAGCTTGTCGAAGCGGCAGACCAACTCATGAACTGCTTTGTTGTAATGCAGCTTACCCTTGCAGACCGGGCAGGCGATGATGTCGAGCAACTTGATGTCCAAAGCCAAAACGATACTCCTTCAACGATGTCGCGCTGGCGGCTTCATCACGCCAGCGATGGATGTCGAGCAACCAGCTATTCCATGCGGGGCATATTCCCCCCTGCTCCCCCGCCGAGGCGAGAGAGATTAATCTTGCGCCTTGGTCGCGCCCTTCGCCTTCGCCCCCAGCTTGTGCAGCAGGGCATCGAGCAGGGAGGCGGGCAACTCGGCACTGACCGGCAGATACCACCAGTTTTCGAGGGCAAACGGACGACACTTGACCGCATCCTTCTCGGTCATCAGCAGCGGCTTGCTGGCAAAGCGGCCCACCAGCTCATCCCGATCGAAGGGGTGATGATCGCCGTAGGCGGCCTGCTGATCCAGCTGGTAGCCGAGCCCTTCAAGGGTGGCAAAGAAGCGGGGCGGATGACCGATCCCCGCCAGCGCATCGACCGGCCCCGACAAGGGGGCTGCCAGCGGGGCATCGTCGCGCACCCGGCGCGGGGTGTCGGCGACCAGTTGCATGGGGTACTCCCCCTTGCCCGGCTCGCCGCCGTTGCAGATGATGGCGTCCACCCGTTTGAGACGAGTGACCGGCTCGCGCAGCGGCCCCATGGGCAGCAGGCAGGCGTTGCCGAAACGGCGCGCTCCGTCCACCACCACCAGCTCAATGTCGCGGGCCAGCCCGTAGTGCTGCAGACCGTCGTCGGTGATGATGATATCCACTTCACCGCTCTGCTCCAGCAGTCGTACCGCGTCGGCTCGTTTCGGGGCAACCACCACGGGGCAGCGGCAGCGCCGGGCAATCAGCACCGGCTCATCCCCAGCCTGCGCCGTGGTGCTGGTCTCATCCAGACGATAGGGGTAATGGGGCGCCTTGCCACCATAACCACGGCTCACCACCCCGGGACGATAGCCGCGGGCTTGCAACTGCTCCACCAGCCAGACCACCACCGGCGTCTTGCCGTTGCCCCCCACCGAAATATTGCCCACCACGATCACCGGCAAGGAGGAGCGATACCCCTTGCGCCAACCGTGACGATAGGCGTAGCGGCGGGTGCCGCTGATGATGGCAAACAGCAGGGCAAAGGGGGCCAGCAACCAGCGCCAGCCACTTTTGCGATACCAGAGCCGTTCCAGCATCAGGCCTTGCTTCCCGCGTTGCCAAACTGAATGGCGCGCAGCTGGGCATAGGTGCCGCGCTGCTCCATCAGTGCTGCGTGGTTACCGCGCTCGACGATATGGCCTTCGTCGATCACCAGGATCTCGTCCGCCTTCTCGATGGTAGAGAGACGGTGGGCGATCACCAGCGAGGTACGCGCCTTGCAAAGCTCGTCGATAGCCGCCTGAATGTGGCGCTCGGACTCGGTATCGAGGGCCGAGGTGGCCTCATCCAGCAGCAGAACTGGCGCATCGCGCAGCAGAGCGCGCGCAATGGCAACACGCTGGCGCTGACCACCGGAGAGGGATGCACCGTTTTCGCCAACCACAGTGTCATACCCGTTGCTCATCTTGCTGACGAACTCGTCGGCATGAGCGATACGGGCGGCCTGCACGATCTGGTCGCGGCTGTATTTGTCTTCTGCCGCGTAGGCGATGTTGTTGGCCACCGAGTCGTTGAACAGGTGAACATGCTGGGAGACCAGCGCGTACTGCTTGCGCAGCTCGCTCAACTTGTATTCGCGGATGTTGATGCCGTCCAGCAGGATCTCTCCCTGATCGATGTCGTAGAAGCGGGTCAGCAGGCTGGCAATGGTACTCTTGCCAGAGCCGGAACGGCCCACCAGCGCCACCGATTTACCCGCCTCCACCTTGAAGCTGACGTTGTGCAGCGCCGGGGTGTCCTTGGTCGGGTAGGTGAAAGTGACGTTGCGAAACTCGATCTCGCCGCGGGCACGCTCCAGAGTACGGGTGCCGGTATCCTGCTCCGGCTCGCTGTCGAGCAGGCCAAACAGGCTGTGGCAGGCGGTGATGGCGCGCTGGAACTGGTTGTTGACGTCGGTCAGGCTTTTCAGCGGTTTGAGCAGCATCATCATGGAGGTGATCATGACGGTAAACGTACCGGCAGTCAGAGTTGACTTGACGCTGTCAATGGTCGCAACGTAGAGGAAGGCAGCCAGCGCGATGGAGGCCACCATCTGCACCACAGGACTGCCGATGGCATCGGCGGCGACCATCTTCATGGTCTGCTGGCGCATGTTGTTGCTGACCTGGAAGAAGCGTTTCTCTTCCACCTTCTGGCCACCAAACATCAGCACCTCTTTGTGCCCTTTGAGCATCTGCTCGGTGGAGGTGGTGATATCCCCCACCGCCTGCTGGATATGACGGCTGATCTGGCGGAAACGACGGCTGATAAGGCCGATGATGACCCCCACCAGCGGGCCAACCACCAAAAAGATCACCGACAGCTGCCAGGAGTGCCAGAACATCAGGCCGAGCAGACCGACCACGGTCGCCCCTTCCCGCACCAGGGTCACCAGCGTGGTGCTCGCCGCCGAGGAGACCTGACTGGCGTCATAGGTCACCTTGGAGAGCAGATGACCGGTGTTCTGGCGATCGAAGAAGCTCATCGGCATCGCCACCATGTGATTGAACACCTGCTGTTGCAGACGCATCACGACATGGTTGCCGACCCAGGCCATGCAGTAGTTGGAGAGAAAGTTGGCGACACCGCGCAGGGCCACGATGCCGAGGACGAAGAAAGGCATCCATTTCAAAACGGTGCTGTCGTTGCCATTGATGCCCTGATCGATCAGCGGCTTGATGGAGTAGACAAAGGTGGTATCCACGGCGGCATAGCCCAGCATCCCGATGATGCCACCGACCAGGCCCAGCTTGCGATCACGGACATAACCGAGCAGGCGTTTGAATACTGGCCAGCTCTCTTGTGAGGTTTCTTGTTGCATGAATAGCCGTTAGTAATGGAAATGACGGGCTATTCTAGCCAAAGCGCAGGCTTACACCAAGCGCCGCCACCTATATCGCATTCCTCCACGGCAGAAATGGCCGATTATTGCTCAAACCACACTCGCGGTCGCCACCACTCGCCACTGCGTCGGTACCAGGGGCCCAGATCTCGCTCGGCAGTGACGCTCAAGCCCGCTGCGGTGGGTTCGACCAGCATCGCCCCTTGCTGACCAGTGATCCACTGGCGGGCATCCCGATAGCGGGCCACCACATCGGGACGGGGAAAGCCCCACTGATTCATAAAGCCGGCGCTGTGGATCACCTCCTGCGCCGCTACCGCCGCGACAAACGGGGGTGTGGAAGAGGTGCGACTGCCATGATGGGGGCTCACCAGCAAGGTGCTGGCCAACCCCTCTCCCTCCAGCGCTACCAGCCGTTGCTCGGCCTGCCGCTCGATATCGGCGCTCAGCAGCACGCTGCGCTGCCCATCGCTGATGCGCACCACGCAGCCATCGGATGGTGAAGATATAGCGTTGGTGTAACAAAATACCACAACCTTAGTTGCAGGAGCATTCCGAAAAGACAAGCGTAAAATCGCTTGTCTTTTTTTGTTTGCGCTAAACTTTGGTTTCATACCAGATAAGTATTGTCATTTTATATGCGTCAATTTAGTGCCAAAAGGAACTACCTTCTGCTTCGCGACGATGGAACGATTCATTACCCGTTCAGCAAGTTTCTCACCGACGAATTTGACAACCCAAACACTCGGGAACTGGTGAGCCAATCGCTGCGCATTCTACAACGGTTTTTTGTGGCCCACAGGATAGAGTTGGCCGTTCGCATGCTGGATAAGCGCTGCCTGACCTACAACGAGATCAAGTGCCTCGCGGGGCTCTGCTACCGACCGCTGAGCGAAATAGAGCGGCTATCCGATGCCAAGGTCGTGTTGATCACAAGCGCCAAAGCAGAAACACCACCTGAAGACATGCGTGGTGCACTTGAGGCAAATACGGCAGCAAAGCGCCTCAATCACATCGCCAGCTACCTGAAGTTTTATCGAGAAGTGTTTTTGGATCCGCACATCCAGTCCGGCACCTTACGTGGTGAGGTGATCACCGCCTATGACCAAACACAGGAAAAGTTAAAGCGTGAGGTGGCTGGTACCAAGCAGAACCATCACCTGACAATCCAGAGTCTTCCCTCTCATCGCTTCCTGCAAATTATCCGCGCCGTCGTCCTGGAGCCTGTGACACTTTTTCTGACGGAGGGGGGCAAATCCTCGGCGACCCTCTACCGGGACAGGGCCATGTTTCTGCTTGCCTGCGAGGGTTTACGCCCCGGAGCCCTTGGCAACATCACGCGTGAAGACTTCCGTCCTAACAGCGGTCACCTCGTCCTCAAGGACAACACAAGGCAACGACCTGGCCTGCCGACAACGGGAACACCAGCTCTGAAAGGGGCTGGCAGCAAGAAGGTGACATACGCCTCTGAGACGATGATTACGCTATGGCCGTTTACCGTCACCGCCATCACCGAGTACCTCATTAAAGAACGCGACTCAGTCCTTGCCAAACATTTGAAGAACCGGAGCCTCACTTTTCTCTTTCTGAATGAAAAGGGGGAACCCATCAAGCACCGCTCCACGCTGACAGCCATGTTCAATCGTGTCGGCAAGCGGCTCGCACAGCTAGGCATGCTGAATGTCGGTAACGACGCCTATTTCAAGTGCGAGAAGCAGTACGATTTTTATGCTTACATCTTGCGCCATTCGGCTGCCAGTCTGTTTATTGAACTGAAAGGCACCAACGATGGCGCACTGGACAAGATGAAGAGTCGATTTGGCTGGACGCTGCATAGCAAGCAGCCTCAACGCTATGCCGCTCGCGCCTTAAGTGAGCAAGCCAACATGGAACTGAAAGCGTTTTATGGTCAATTGATTACTGAGGTGCATACAAAAGGTAAGGGCTAAGCCATGTCCATAGTACAGCAAGTAATCGGCAACACGGTTGCGGAATGGGATGATGCGGTTCCGCTCGAGTGGAAGATGAGTGAGACCACCGGCCCCAAAAATGATCAGCGAACGCAGACTATATCGTTCAACCTGAGCGAACTGCGCGCGGGCTACGAGGACGCCTTCCTCCTGACTTTTAAGGGCATAATGATCGCGCGCCGAAATCGAATTACGCTCAAGTCAATAAAAAAGGAGAGCGATCAAACTCGAGTCCTGCTTCGTAACATCCAGACACAACGGGCAGACGCTCCCCGAGTCACGCATATCGACCACGCCTTTCTGCTCATCCTGCGAACGATACATCAGGATGTCCCAATGGATTACCTCAGGGGTTTCCGGCAACTGTACTCCGAAAATCGTGAATCACCGCTTTTTGCCCCAGACCTCGTCCCCGAGGACTTCCCTATGAGGAAACCCATCAAGGGCTTTTATGGAAAAAAAATCGATAAAATTGTCGCAACGGCGCTCTCGCGCGCCGCACAAGTGGATATCCTGCGGCGAGCCGAAGATGCCTACGAGAGCGGCGCCATCGACATCGGGCATTTCGCCTTCCTGCATTTGGCCTTTCATGTGTATTGCAGGCCGTCCAGCTATCGGCGTCTCACACTGGCCGATCTGCAAATCGACGTTGATCCCGAAACGCAGGTCAAGACTTACTTCCTGTGGGTCGTTCCCCAAAAAACTTGCGTCAGCGCTACGTCCCTCAAAAAAATGAGTTATCAGCTCGATAGCATCGTAGGAGAGCTGCTCGAAACGCAACGCATCCAGGTCATCAAAACCTGGGGGCACTTGGTTGCCAACGATGACATCGGCAAGCTGGCCCTGTTTCCGGCACGCGGGGTTGGTTCAGATGGTCGCTGGGTCGCAAGCCTCGCCCAAGCTAATTTCGGCGAAATAACTCCATCCGCTTTCAATCAAACCTATCTGTATCCGATCCGGAAATTACAGGAATCGATTAGTTTCGACTTCAACGGTCTGCGACATACGGTTGGCACACAGCTCGCCGTGGCTGGCTGCTCTGCGACGACTATTGCGGCAGTGCTTAAGCACGCCTCTCCCTATACCTGCCAGTATTACGTTGATATCGCCTTTCAAGGTCTGATCGATACGTTGAGCGAGGCGATGGAACCAGCCTTTGATATGCACTTCCCGGCATTTCGCTCGAAGAACGACCCGATGGCTCAGGAAAAGACCATCAGTAGCATTGAACTGGCGACTGGGCGCCGTGAACTCACCGGTGAATGCGGCAAGACAAGCGCATGCCAGTACGCCCCACTTGCCTGTTACTCCTGCCCACGATTCACACCCTGCTTCGATGCCGACCACAGCATCAACCTGCGTATCGTAGAGTCCGAGATCAACAAATATGAAGGGGGCGGCCTGCCCTTTCGGGAGCTTGCCAACCAGTTTAAGCAGGCTCGACGCTACATCATTCTTGTTGTGGCGGCGGCCAACCAGTATCAAATCGCTCTCGCCCAATAGGAGCCCTGTCATGAACCGACCCGTTGACCTCGACCGTTTCCAGTGCAAACTGGCGCTCAAGAAATGGCAGGACGATTGCCGACAGCGCATGGCGCAGCGGTATCCCACGATCCAGTTTGATGCCAACCGCTGGTCCCTGAGAGGCGTTACCGTCACCGACTCCCCTGACTTTATCTTCAGCGCGACTCTGGCCGACTTTGCCGACAAGCACTCATGCTTCGCTGAAGCGTTACGTTGTTTTGTTGCGGAGGCCGTACTCAGGGAAAAGAGCAGGATCATCACTGGGTACACAACAAGGTTTCGTATACTTCGGTTTGCCCCTGTAGACAGCCTATTTGACCTCGATCATGCCGCCTTGCGATCCATTGAAACAACCATGCTCCAGCGCGCCCGCAGCAATCCGGGTTCTGCTTTTTCAGCATTATCAGGGCTTGACGAACTCGGCCGAACTCTGGACACACTCGCGGCCAAAGGCATTTTGCCGCATATACGATACCGCATGAAACCGGAAATCCGCTCCGAGTTGTTGGCGCTGAAAAACTCCAACCAGACGCAATTACGGCAGGCCAAGGCCGCAACGATCAACCGGAAGATCGAGGCGCTCAATGAGGCGTTTAACGCCCTGTTCGCCAACGATGCGCGCCTGTCTTATGGGGATCGGGTCGCCCTAGCGACGGTGGGGCTGACGTTGTGTGCCCCATCCCGCATTAATGAAATTCTGTGCATGAGCATTGACGATTATGTGAGTGTCGATGATTACGCTCAGCGTGCGCCGAACAAGGAATCTGACACGTTGCAAATCGCGCACCAGATGCTGCTCATCACCATGAAAGGCAGCAAGGGAGCGCAGTGGAGCGCCAAGCCCGTGCTCAACTTCATGATCGACTTTTTCCACTATTGCATGAAGATTATTATGGCGCATGGCAAGCGTTCCCGAATGCTCGTCAAGTGGTACCGGCTGCACCCTGACCGACTCTACCTACCTCCCGAGCTGGAATATCTGCGCGGCACGAACCTCACGCTACGCACGCTTGGAAACATCATGACCTTGTCAGATCCGCATGACAACCAACCATGCGGTGCGGCTCAAAATTTGATGGAAGCACTCGGTACCAAGCGTTTCAAAATACCGAATCCGTATCCCATCACTAAAAATGGAAATAGGGGTCGATTTACAGAAGTCAACGCTGCACGCTGGGATGACATCGAACCACTCCTGCTGGCCAACGTCCACAGAGAGTTGGAAAAATGCCGCATCGTAACGGGGAGCAACCACTACAAGGGCGAGCTAGAGAAAATGTTGTTTCTCATCGACCATGATGCATCTCCCTACCTTCCCGGCAAGGCTATATACGCGTTCATCACATACAGATTGAAGCAAAGGATAGTAGCGAAACAGCGACAGGGTTCGGGTCTGGAGCCCAGCCTCTTCGCAAAACTCAATATCATGATACCCATCAACGGGGTCACGCAGATCGCGGAGATCAACACCCATGACCCGCGCCGCTGGCTGACAACAATGGCCCTGACTTACGGCGAAAAGCTCTCCGACGTGCTCATCAACAAGTGGGCTAACCGACTCAACGTTGCGCAGCTCTGGCACTACGACTTCCGCTCAGAGGAAACCAAGGCTGCTGCGAGCGCCATGCCCGAGCCCGGGGAGCTGACCGAACTCTCGAACGGGTTGACGTCCTGTCGTAAGCAGGAAGACGAATATGGGCCCAAGATCGATATTGTGACCGTCCACGATGCAGGAATTAGCGGGACGACAATGAACGCCATATCAGCCGCCACCGCAGACCGGCCCATAGCCAGGACGGGCGAACAGATCATCATGATTTACCCTTCGTGGTATGGATTTTGCGCACATCAGCACCACGAAAAACCCTGCCGCGCTTATACCTCTTGCCTGCCTTGCAACAATAATCATCTAGTCAAAGGTCACATACCGACCAATGACCGGACAAGAGCACGCGCAAGCGAGTTGCACGCTGCCATTCTGAACATCGTAGAACAGATTGTGGTCATCCATGGCCGCGAGATTGCGGACGACCAGGAAACCCTGACCCAGCACCTTTATCATCTGGTCGAACGTGGGCTGACCCCTGCGCAAATGACGGATGACCTGATCACGCGCTTCCACGAGATCAAGAATGAAATCAAGGACACAGTGCTCAAGAACATGCTCCACGAAGCCTTTGTGGCAAGGGGCTATGTTGATAGGCTGGACAGTCCGACGGTCACCAATGGCGCCTTGATGAAGTACCACAACCCGACACATCATGCCGCTCCCGGTGTAGAACGGGCGCTGGATACCCACGGGGGCCGTGAACGGATCGAGCAGGATAAGCTGGCCATGATCGAGCAGTATCCGCAGTTTGCCCCTACTACATGGGGTCTAAAGGATGAGCGATCCCTAATCATGCCCGATGACGATAACGACGAACGTGATGATAGCGAGGACACTACTGATGAGTGAGCCTGCCGGCAAGCTGGGGCGCAAAGAGATCCTGACTGAGGAGCTGGCGCGGAAGATCGTCAAGATGGTCTCGCTGTTCCCGGATTCCCAGATACCGGTCACTTGGGAAAACGTCATGACTCACTCGAAGAAAAAGTTTGGTCATGCGTTCAACCGGCAGATGCTCAGCCAGAAGGAATGGCGCGGACGCAAGCTCATTGCCGAGGCGTTCAGTGAAGCCAAGAGCATCCAACGCCGGATGCACAACGACACCGCACCAAAATACAAGACGGCGGCGCGCTCAGTCCTTCAGAAGAAGATCGCTGAATTGGAAGCAAAAAATATGGCGCTGCGGGAAGAACTGGAAACGGTCAGAGCGCAGCAGGTCGATAAATTGGATGCCTTCCTGAATACCACAAGCAGGGAAATCGACCTGCGCAAGTTGCTTGAGGCGTTTTACGAGGCAGAGCAATGAGCGAAGGGTTATCAAGGGCGCATGAAATAAATGGGAGGAGCTCCCGGCTGTTTCATGCCGTGGGTACGAAACCGCTTATATCGCGAAAGCCCGTGACTGGCCGTAGCCCCCCCCTGCTGCCCCACGACGAGTGCGGGGTTTGGGGCGCTTGCACAAGTGCTGAGCCGAGTTTTTACAACATGCCCTTTCTATAAAAGGGTTGCACAGGAACATAACACTACCACTAAGCGCATCGACGGATGTTGGAATGAGCACAGCGAAAGGGTCCAATGGCATCAAGGGTGGCCAGCTAAACGAGCATATCTTCATTGAATCGTCCCCAGTTCCCTAGACACCTCGCAGCCTTAAAATGAGGCAACAATTGGAGGTGTGCTCCTAAATAACTGTTCCTAATAGTGCTACATCTTGCCGGAAGCCTTGCTGTGTAAGACTTTCCCCCATCGGTTGGCAAAGTCTGGCGTGATAAGGCCCAGGTCACGAACCATGTCTAATGCTACTTGCAGAGGCGGCTCGAGGGCAGTGACCTACTATTAGAAACAGTTATTTAGGGCTGGGGAAGACATAGCTTGCTTGCTGATTTTGGCAAAAATAATGTTTATGAGCCTTAGCAGTAAACCGAGTTTTAGAAGTTCCCATAGTAGAGTGAGAACATGAATACTAATATTTGTTCAGCGCTCTCAATTCTGACAGAATCACCAGCTCCAGATAGCCACTATTCACAGCAAGTACCGGAGAAACAAGGAGTAACCATCATGTTAGATCCTGCCCTGCTCCAGATTAGAGAAGCATTAGCCCAAGTGCCTTACATCACCCACATCAAGAATCAGGACGATTATGAGCGAGCTCTTGAGCTGATGGACGAACTGATCGATGACTATGAAACCAATAAGCAATTGACTCAGTTGCTTGCAACCAGTATCGAGCGCTGGGAAGACGGGGCTGGTGAGTTCACCGACTTCAACAAGGCTTTAGCAAGCGTGGAGCCGGGCATTGCTGTCTTGAAGACTTTGATGATCGAGTACCAACTGGGCGTGGCTGACCTGCCTGAGCTGGGCTCCAAGTCCAATGTGAGCAAACTGCTCAATACCGCCGAGGGGAAAAAACTGACCCGCCAACATATCGAGGCGCTAAGCAAGCGCTTTGCAGTGCCACCAGCACTGTTCTTTTGATTTCTAGTGGATTAAACCCGACTCAAGTTGCCTTTACACGTGGCTAGAAAAAGCTGTTTTTTGCTCGTTTACACCGGTACTGATGGCCAGCTGACTCAAACGCACCTCACCCATGCTCAACAGGAGCCACAGCCATGCGAGCTGCTTTTAACACATTCAAGGGCCGTTCAGCTAACTCATGCATAGGTGTCTTACCACCAAGCCAGCTATTCGCACTAACAAACCAAACAGCGATCGCAAGTACCTGTTTGTGAGCCGCTAGAATAGCCAGGATCTCCTTCATTTCGGGTAGAGGCTTACCATCGATTCCCAAGCCATAGGCAGGGAAAAGATCTTTTCCCTCAGTAGAGATTGCGAAAATCCACCCCGCCTTTTTCCATTTATTTGGCAGTGCTGAAGAGTTTACCCCCTTGTATCCTGCGTTGTCGGAGACCTGTTGTGCCGTCAGCCACGCTGACAGGCGAAGTACCTGTTCACGCAGTTGAGCCGCCGTTGCCACATTGAATTTGTGCTTCGCTTTAGTGTATTTATTCACTTGAGTAGTCTCCAGCATAACGACATGTGATGCGTAATTTGTTTGACCACGCCGCTGTAGAGTAATTCCCACATGTTAGGGGCATTAAAAAGTAGAGAGCATGCCGACTGTGCCAGATTCGGTCTTGACGTGCAGCAACCCAGCAGCCTCATAGACTACTCATGGTTATATATCCACAACCAGTTCGTTGCAAACTCCTGTAACTCATTAAATGAATCAAACAGGTAACCGTGACTGTAAATAGCTTAGTGGTCTTACTCTCGGTGAGTGCTGATGTCCGTAATCCCATTTATAGGCGTTTCTTTTTGTTAAAATTCACCTTCAACATCTACATTTTGATCTTCAAAATCTTATCACACTAGGATTCATTGATATCCTAAAAAACCAGCTAACTGACCCTAAAATCGGGTCTGGTAAAGACGACCACCCGCCATATGCGTCAATCGTACATATCCACGGCGTTAATGGGATAGTCGCCCCTCCCCAAAACGGCATCTGAGTGCCAAAGTGGCGAATGTAAGTTCCCACTGATGAGAGAGGCGACCACCATGAAGGCTACGACTATCGGCATCGATCTGGCAAAACATCTCTTCCAATTACATGGGGTGGATCAACATGGCAAAACGATCCTCAAGCGACAGTTGAAGCGGGAGCAGATGCTCTCATTTTTTAGCAATCTTCCTCCTAGCCTGATCGGTATGGAGGCATGCGGCAGTGCCCATTACTGGGCCAATAAACTGCAAGGAATGGGGCATACTGTCAATCAGCATCGAAAAATGACCAGGGATCAGCGTCTAAAATTGACCAGGGTTAACTGGCTGATTTCATCCTCTGTTTGAAGCGATACGAGTCGTTTCCAGTCTCGATGATCTCGCAGTGATGGGTGATCCTATCCAGCATCGCTGTCGTCATCTTCTCATCCGTAAATACCTTGCCCCATTCGCTGAAGGCCAGGTTGGTGGTCAGGATAAGGCTGGTGCGCTCGTACAGCTTGCTGATCAGGTGCAATAGCAGGGCTCCACCGCTTTCGGCAAACGGCAGATAGCCCAGTTCGTCCAGGATCACCGCATCGACATTGACCAACCGGTTGGCAAGCTGCCCAGCTTTGCCTGCCGCCTTCTCCTGCTCCAGTTGGTTTACCAGATCCACCACGCCGTAGAAACGCACTCGCTTGCCCCGGCGCACGGCATTGCGCCCCAGGGCGATGGCCAGGTGAGTTTTACCCGTCTCGGTTCCGCCTATCAGCAGCAGATTGCGCTTCTGCTCCAGGAAGTCATCTCTATCCAGCGTGGACAGTTGCACGGGGCTGACCGGGGTGTCTGCTGTCTCGAAGCTGTCCAAGTCCCTGGCCAGCGGGAACTTGGCGATGCCCATCTGATAGCGGATCGAGCGGCACTGACGTTCGGATTCTTCGGCTTCGATCATCCATTTGAGCCACTGCTCTGGCGGTGGCAGGGGGCGCTCACGATGCGCCAGCAGCTCGTCGCACAGCGCCGCCATGCCAAACAGTTTCAACCCCTGCAGGCGCTGGTAAATTTCATCGGCTGACATGCTGACCTCCTGGTAACAGGCTGTCATAGCGTTGGCAGTTGGCCTGTGGTGGCTGTGCTAGCGGCACCACCTGAGCGTGGACCGGTGGCACGTCGAGGGGGCGCCGTAGCCGCTGCAGGTGGTTGAGCACCAGCTCGGCCGAGCTACCCCCCAACTGCAGTACCTGCTGGCAGGCTTGCTCCAACAGGTCGAGTCCGTCCTGCCGAGCGGCCAGCAGTAACTTGACCATGTCCCGGTCACCGCCCTTGCGACTCAGAAGTTGCTGCTGCAAGCGGCTCAAGGCTGGCGGCAACGCCCACTCCTTGAAGGGGGCTCCGTGGCGCAAGGCACCTGGCTTGTGCTCGAGCAGGTCGAGGTAATGCCAGGGGTCGAACTGGGTTTTGTCCCGGCCAAACTGACGGGGATGATCGGCAATAAGCTCGTTCTGGGCATACACCTGGAGCCGATCCGCGAAGACCCTGGCGGTCACGTGCCGATGGGCGTAACGGCTGTCGACACTGTAGGTGTTACGGTCGAAGTGGATGAGGCAGGTACTGTCAACGCGCAGCTCACGCTCCACATAGCCATTGAAGCGCGCGGCCAGGGGGCGCAGGGTGGTTCGCTCCTGCTCGAAGCGCTGCCACACCGTTTGGGACGGGTCGTCCGGATGCGGACGTGTCTGTGCTGCTTGCTCCAACTCCTGGATAAGGCGGCGGTTGAGCTCGGCCAGACTGTCGACCTTGCGCCGGGGGGTAAAACAGCGCCGGCGCACATCCTGGACCTGTTTCTCGACCTGCCCCTTCTCCCAGCCTGAGGATGGGGTGCAGGCCACCGGCTCGATCACCTAATGGCTCATCAGCGCCAGGAAGCGGGGATTGAAACGGCGCTCTTTACCCTCGAGCACCTGGTCGACACAAGTCTGGAGGTTGTCGTAGATGCCCTGTCGGGGCACGCCGCCCCAGTAGTGAAAGGCCGCATCGTGGGCGGCAAACAGCATCTCCTGGGTTTCGCGGGGAAACACCATGACGAAGGGCTGGCGGCTGTAGGTGAGGCGAAAATGGGCGGCCTTGACCCGTTGCACCACACCGCCGATCTCCACCTCTTCCTCGCTCCAGTCAAACTGATAGGCCTCTCCAGCCGCGAACGTCAGGGGGACAAAGGCAGCCACTTTGGCCGGCAGTTGTTTATAGTCACGGACGAAGCGCTGGACGCTGTCATAGGCACCTTGGTAGCCCAGGCGTTGTAGGTCTTCGAAGAGTTGTCTGGCACAGCGGCGTTGTCGCTTGGGGCGCTTGGCATCGAGGTCCAGCTACTGGGTCAGTGTCGGCTCGAATTCGCCGAGCTTGGGTCTGGCTGGCTGAGGGCGGTGGTACTTGGGCGGTTCGGAGAGAGGTTGGCGAAGGTACTTGCGAACGGTATTGCGAGAGAGCCCTGTGACTTTAGCGATGGCGCTGATGGACTGGCCATCCACCTGATGCATACGCCGGATCTTCAACACGGTTTCCATGATTAACACTCCAGGTTCTCCGATCCAAAGATCGGATAGTTGCAAACACTCCGAGGTGGTCAAAATTGGACGCTGAAAACCCCGGAAACCTGGTCATTTTTGCGCGCTGATCAACAAGCAGACGTTTGGATCTTGATATGGTTATGATGTTATTCTTGAATTTTAATGATATTTTATGAAATTTATTGTTTTAAGGAGTTTAGGTAATGACGGGGTTAGTTCACTTTGAATATGCACCACCGAGATCATGGGAACAGTTTGAGGAACTCTGCGCCGACCTTTTCGAAGCAATGTGGCGTGACCCTAATCTCGTTAGGCATGGTCGTGCGGGGCAAGTACAAGATGGTGTAGATATTATTGCTGCAAGAGGAAGTATTTTCCCAGTTGGCTTACAATGCAAAAAAAAATCCACGTGGCCTGAGAAAGAACTGAAAATAGCCGAAGTGACATCTGAAATCAAAAAAGCTGATAATTTCACACCTCCACTAAAAGAGCTCTACATTCTTACCACTGCTTCAGCTGATGCTAAATTGCAGAAAGAAATAAGAAAGTTAAATACTTCTCGCGAAAGAGATGGTAAATTTTCGGTGCAAGTTTTGTTCTGGGGAGATCTTATAAGGAAGATTATACTATTCCCTATAGTAGCTAGAAAACACTTCGCAGTGAGTGCCAATACAAATGAGTTTTCACCTTTACTTGCCACGTGGTATACAAGCTCCGGAAAAGTTGAATTGCCTGGCGAGGAATGGTCAATTGCTGTTAGAGAGTTAGCGGAGGATTTTTATGATTGGCCAACCGGCCATGTTATTATAAGGCAGCGTGAAACCGATAAACTAATTGACAACATCAATAGTTTAGAGCTGAATTTAATACAGGAAAACTCTCGAAATGAAAGGCTAAAACTCCGGCAGACACTTCGTCGAATGAAAGAAAGTGAACGTTATCTGCAAGATATCCTTCATAATATTTTTTTAAATAAAAAACTAAGATTTTATGTCTTTGACTTAAATGAAGATGAGAGTGATGCACCTGGAATTTTAAGGGCCATAATTGAGAATGCATTATCTTCAATAGATACATCTTTTAAACCAACTAAAATCAAGTTATCCCCGCCGACTCCAGAACTACCCATCGGGCTACGTTCATCTTTTAGCATTTCTTTAGGTGACTTGTCAGTAAGAATACCTGATGACGAGTATGTTAATATATTGAATACTGAATCGAATCACCCTAAAAAGTATTATGGAAATGAGATATGTCAAGTAGTGTCTGAGTTGCCCTCTTCCGTCAAAAGGAAGTATGTCATCCCAGCTTTAATCAATTGGCTACACCGAATTATGCAAGACGAAAAAAAGACGCTAGAGGAATTAGATATTGCTGGATACCTAGACATTTATTCATGGAGATATACATATTAAAACATCTTAACGTCACTGCAGGAGCAATGGATTATGGCAATATATTCTTACTGTATTCCTAGTTCGTTTTATTACGCAGACTTATTGCCACTGCTTTAGTCAGCTCGTGAGTTTATTTAATGGCGTAAAATTTTTATGATGGAGGTTGTAACGCTAAATGGCAATTATCAAGGGCTCTCATTTCTTGGTCGAGTAAGTTGAATGTACATGTATTCCAGCGACAACGTTGAAAAATCAAACCTGGAAGTGCTGGCATTCTAGCTTATCAGTTGAGGTGGATAGCTATCTTCAGAAACTAGTGAAATACTTTCAAAATTAGGTATAACAAATGACAATAATCGCAAGTTATAATATACATGGTTGTAAAGTCCTATTTGCCGACCTATTGATAACATCGGAAGAAATCAATGAAAGTACGATTGTTCTACCAACACTCGGAGAAATAGATTCCCGAAGAGTTGATAATAGATTTTTTATTGCGGAGAGATTACAAAAAATACAAATTATTTCAGACTACTGCACAATTGCCTATGCTGGTAACGTTTATTTGGCCTATTGTTTTATTGAAGCCTTAAATAAGATATTAGAGGAGAGGGTGTTATCAATCAATGATATAGAAAATACTTATAAAAGTATTGATGAGAAAAATGAACTAGCCATCATCTATTTATACCGCAATAATAGTGGTGAGATAATCTCAAAGGGAATGAACTGTTGCAAGAGCCATTCAAAAGTATTGGGAGAAGTATTATATCGAGGGAGTGGGGAGCTAGCTATTACTGACTATATAGAATGGCTTGATCGCCAGGATTATATCTCTTGCCCCCCAATTGATGAAGTTGTCGCACAAGCAGTGAGTATTGTCATACAACAAATAGCTCAATTGCAAATGGCCGAAATAAAAAGCAATAGTATCCCTGAAAGTATAAAAGATTATTTTGGGTCTGGTTACGAAATTGTGACATTTTACAATGGGAAATTTAATAAGATTAATTTGACATATGCGTTCATTGAGTTAACTTACAATATACAGACTAAAAATGTTGATATAAACAATCCATACATAATATTGTCTCAATATATTGAAGACGGTGTTTTAATCCATGAGCGTTATCAGGATATTAATTACCCCATCTCAGTAAACAATGAGTTCACTGAGTACGATCATAACAAAATAATAACTTCATCACTATTGGATATCAATAAAAAAGTTTCGCATGTCCTCCGGGAGAATAAACTTAACGACTTGAATTTCTGCTGTTTTATCTTTCACGATAACTTCAAGTACGGTACTGAAATGTGGCAGTCAATAGTAATAAGATCAGACACCCCACCGATTAACATTAAAAAACATAATGATGAGAGAGGTAGGTATGATGTAATATATTCTGAACGAGTGGAAATACAATTGATTGAATTCATTCAAAATAATTACTTGTAAACTCGGAAGCATATTAATGTATATCGCAAAAGGCATTAGCCAGAAAAACAGTTTCTCTCACGATATCAGGTCAGATCCTTGATACGTCAGTGTGATTCATAGAGATCATTTCACTATGATGTGATGCTATGAACAGGGAAATTCAACAAAGATTACTGTTAGAGGAAATGCCATATCCTATACAGAGAATCCAAACGGATAGATAGTGTGAGATTTCTGCATTAAAGGTTCAAAATAAACGGATGGAAGTGGGGATCAAGTTCAGACCCAACAAACCGGGGCATCCCCATCAGAATGGGAAAGTCGAGCGGTCACAGAAGACAAATAAGCGCGAATTTTATGCAACTGTTGATACTCAGTCTGAGGTCATTCATGGCCGGCTAGCAGAGTGGCAACACTACTACAACTGGTACAGACCACACAGCGCCCATGGGGGCTACAGCCCCATGGAGCGCTTTTTGAATTGATTAACCAAACAACATTCTATGATGAGCTGGATAACCACTAAGTCCCAGAAAAGGAACGGATTTGCGATCCCAATTACAGATTGGATTTTCAGCTTAGCAAATTGAAACGATTTCTATGAATCGTACAAACAATGACGTTCACATTATTGATTGTCAATGCTCGAACGAGCATGCTCCATGAAGTTGATCCTTCCTGATGACATGCCAAACTTCTTGTATTTATAACGAAAATATGCGGAGATACGATCTTCATGCGTTGACATTATTATCTGGCGATCTTTAAATTCAGTACGTAGTAAATCAATGAAACCTGCCACATTAATTTCATCCAATGTCTGGACTGGATCGTCCACGAGTAATAGAGTGTGTTTAGCATATCGCTGGTTCAAAGCAAGTGTAAATGATAGTACAAGTGCTGACAGCTGACCTGAACTCATGGAAAAGACTACATCATGCTCATGTCCTGGCGTCTCATTGAAAGCAATAGAATTGCCATCATTTTCGATGAAAATTCCTAGCCCTTGCTGATAATTTTGCATAAGTCGGCCCGAATAGATATGAAAGAGGATCTCAATTTCTTTAACTATGGATTCGAGATACGTTCTTTTCTCATCCTCATATATTTTCTTTAATTTCAGTAGATACCCTTTTAACTCTCTGGATTTTTTAATTAAAAGTTCGGCATTTTTATATTCCCGCTCACACTCTGATATGTATTTTGATGATGCTATAGAGTGAAGTTGCACCAAATAGGATTTCTTTAGATCTAGTTGTTGAGACTTAATGCTTTTAACAGCCAGATGATCGTTGTTGAAAATTTCACGATAAACTCTCTCAAAATCATCATAGATACAGCTATCATCTAAAGATTTAAATTTTTCATGTACTCGGCGTTTTAGTTCATCTATTTTCTGCTGAGTTATGGGCTCAAAATCATCAGAAAGAAGATCGTTGAAATTTATATCAGCCGTCATAAGTTGTTTATAATAATTTTCTAGCCACAATAACTGTTCTTCAGACAGTTTTACCAGTTGACGCTTAAGTGCAATATTATCTTTGTTTTGCTGCAGACATGGCTGCAATGCAAGCTCAATTGGTTCTTGCCAATTGAGTCTAAATCTGGTTAATGCTTGTGAAAGTTGATTATTTTGTTGCATTGCTACATTTTCGAGTATTATGCGCTGGTTTTCAATTCCTTCCAGTAGTGCAACTGCCGTCGGCCAGAGATATCCACATGTAGGACAAATGTTAGTTGCATCACCATTTGACTGTAGTTCATTGAATGTGCTCACCATTTGTTCACGTGTCTGCATCAGACTTGTGTGGCATTCCTGAACTTTATCTGTGGTAGATAGTAGCTGTTTGAGTTCTGAGACCTGTGTCTGAAAATTTTCTGGCGAGAAGGTATCTGGAAGGAGTGTAAGCAATGGGGGGGTAATCATTAAACGATTTTCACTAATAGACTTCATTATATTTTTGAAGGCGTTAGTTATTGTCACCGCAGAATCATAACAAGCAATCTCTTTCTCCCATTTATGCCTGTGTTCGACATTTCTATACAACATCAAAAATCGTTGTTGCAGCTCTATTCTAGGGAGAAGTTTTATTTCTAGATCGTCATTATATAATTTATTTTCATAATGCGAAAAATTTTCAATAAAGCGTTGAATCCGAAATAATTCTCCATTGGCTGATAACAACTGCTCGAATTGCGATGTATCAAAATCCACAACTTCGCGATCCCATGGCTGTTCTGTAACCATGATAATACGTTCGTAAGCAACAGAACTCCCTATCGGTAATATTTGCAGTTTAGCTGCATCCCATTTATCTTTAAGTGCTTTCAGATCAACACTTTTCTGTGGATTACACAACTTACCAATTTTATTTGATGCTTGTGTAATGTTATTAATTTTATCCTGAATATCACCGATATCAAACAGGTGTGCAATCTGACCCTGTCTATCTTTCTCTTTTTGTTTTAATAGCCGTGTATTTTCTTCCTGCTCGATATAATGAAATAACTCAAAGTCACGCTGATACTGCTCACCGAGCAAAGTAGAAAAATATGCTTCTTCTTGTGAGATCGCTTCGCCTCGCTCTGCCTTAAAGTCAGCCAGTTCATAAAGAGGAAGCCTTAAATCAGTTACACCTCGATGTTCATCCAGCACAGCTTTACTGGCCGCTCTCTCAAGGAAACGACTTTGCCCATCTACGATGATCTCTGCACGGATTGAAAGCCAATCATCATCCCTTGCTTGTTTAAATAGCCAGGGGCAACCAGTTCTTAGGCTACGTCGATCTACGGTCAATTCTTCAAGCTCAATATAGCGCCGAATTTTCCCTGTCAGCAAAAGTTCAAGAGCATCAAAAAATGATGATTTGCCAAAACCATTGGGACCATCAAGAACGATGAGATGATTACTATCAAGTGTTAATTCAAGTTTTTCAAAAACTTTGAAATTATGAACCTCAAGACGCTTAATGATCAGTTTCATAACCTGCCTCAGATAATTTTTTATCTATGAATGCGAATAACTCTTCCGGCATTACATCTGGTGATACAATCCTATCTGAGAGAGACTGAATCGCCAAATCAGTTGCAATCAATATATCTGACTTATCCGCTCGATTTATTTTTTCCATAATATTTCGTTCTAGGCTAGCTAAATCAGAGTTACTAGGGCAATTAACAGCAATAAAGGGGAGTTTTATTGCAAGCCTGTATAGAAGACTTTGCCAGCCCCCCTCTAGGAAATGTAATTTATATTCAGTAAAGGTATGAGGCGATGTTATTAATTCGCGAAAAATAGTAGTAAAGCTGTGAGTTGTAATCTGTTGATATAGAGCTTCGAGTTCTTCGGTAGTGTAAGGAAGTACGTGCTTTTTAAAGAAGTAGGAGTCTTCCTCTATGTGATGGACTCGTTTGCTAGCAAGCACGTTGCTGGTATCAGTATTCCATACAATCAATAAGTTAATGTTTTTTTCAAGAGCAGGATCGGCTGTCACATTTTTACATTCATTCAGCCATCCAGCTTGGATTTCTGGAGTGATTATTGGTTCACCGTGGATTACCAGCCAGTAATTTTTCTTTTCAGGAGTAATGTATTCGTATAACTCCAGAGCTGTGGAGGTATTGCGTATCATTCCTTCATATGTTAATAAAAGTTCAATCAGGTTCTGCATCTTTTAAATTCTCAGGCACATTGTTTAAAGAGACCATTGCTATCTTTTTATAATTTCCGATGCGGTTTTCTCTTAGCAATTCGTGTTCAACTGTATCTATACCTTCAGTAGCATCGATACCGGTTATCACATTTGAGATGGATGGTCTATCTATAGCGCTGGTGATAAGTACACCACCTTCGAATAAACATTCAACATCTTCGCTGAGAGCCTGCTGCATAATATCATGACAGATAGTTTCCTGATGTTCCGTGGCGTGATGAATTCCTGTTGGGTAGTAGAAAAGACCACCATTCAACCAAGAAAATTTGACGCTGGAACCTTCATTACGTGTAGCATTAACCAATTTCAAGAAAATCGTAAACATTCCAAGCCGCATGGCGTCGCGATCCAGTGACTGATCCTTAAACTCACCGAGTGTATTAAAACGGCCCTTTTTATGTGGCATTGTGGCCCGCAGGAAGGTCTTCATTCCGTCAATATCTAGTGCAGTAATGGTGGCCAGATAGTCATCTAGCTTTTGACATGCGTCTTGGGACATTGTGTCTTGTTGGTCGCAGAACTCTTGGTAGTATGTGCCAATATCAATCTGCAGACGACTAAGGAAAAATTCCTCATTCTCAAACGGAGCATGATCAGGGGCTTCAATCACATCATACAACGCTGAAAAGTCGATGAACTCGTTGGCAGCAATTATTCTCTGATGACGAACTGATTCGTGGATCAGGCCGTGAATTGCTATGACCTTTGAATTCACTATGGCTTCAAGAGAATTCTGAATATTTGTGACAAGATATCTTTTCCATATGGGAAGGGCATCAACATTGGTAAGCAGCATGGTAAGCTTGTTTTGAATTAATCTATCTACTTCATTCAACGGGCAAAAGGATTGTGTGACATTCTCATTTACATTAGGAAAAACGGGGTAGGCATAAAGTTGTACTGGTGCATAATCAGCTTCAAAATTTTCCGGCATATCTGTTATCGCGCGCGCAATATGAAAATAAGCAACTGTAATCCCTCGCAGCCTTGCATTATCTCTTTGAGTCGTGATGCCTGTACTATATGCTGAAAAGCGAGTCTCTTTGTATGCTTTTACTTGGTGCATTGATATGCATTGTTGACCCCGAAAAATTGCGAAATCATCCTGGCTTTCCAACTGAAGCCTCAAATCCCGACTTGCTTCATAACCTGAGGACATCATCTCCAAACAATGGTACAGCGCTAGCTTGCCTTGGTAGACAAATCCGCTCCATGTTGAAATAGCTGTGTGTGGAAAAATCTGAGGAGCTACTGCCATGAGATTCCTTACTCTCTTAAATTCTCATTCACAACGACGTTCTCCACTTACAGGTGATTGAATCGCCACCGATTTTCTAGATGCTATACAATGGCATAATAACGGATAGTGCATCTTGGGCCAATCTCGATTGAAGCCTCTAGACAAATTTTTGCCCTAGCGTCTTTCTACGTTTTGTGAAGAGGAGTTACGGAGTCTATTTCTGAATCGCCCCTGGCTTTCTAGACATGCTGTTGCTGACAAATTAACTGCCTTTCAAACTCTACCGGCGACAGCCCATCATTGGAACCATGACGCCTGTGATGGGTTGTAAAACATCTCGATATAATCAAACACATCGCTGCGGGCTTCGTCTCTTGTCGCGTAAACCCTGCGCTTGATCCGCTCCCGTTTGAGCAACTGGAAGAAGCTCTCGGCGACAGCGTTGTCGTGACAGTTACCACGTCGGCTCATACTGCAACTCAGGTTGTGGGCCTTCAGAAAGTCCTGCCATTCACCGCCGGTAAATTGGCTGCCCTGATCCGAGTGCACCAGTACCGGCTGCTTTGGCTTGCGCCGCCAAACCGCCATCAATAACGCATCAACCGCCAAGTCTGCCGTCATGCGTGACTTCATTGCCCAGCCGACGATCTGGCGAGAGAACAGGTCGAGCACCACCGCTAGGTACAGCCACCCTTCTTGAGTACGGATGTAGGTAATGTCGGTCTCCCAGGAGATGTTGGGGGGTGGCTCCTTAAACTGACGTGCCAGCGTGTTTGGAGCTACCTGTGGGCTCTTGCCTCCATAATGCCCCTTGCGGCGTTGATAGCCCGTTTGTGAACGCAGCCCTTCCCGCTTCATTAATTTGGCCACTCGGTGCTTGCCGCAGGCTTCTCCCCCGTCACGAAGGTCGCGATGGATCTTGCGATAACCGTAGACAGCACCACTTTCCAGCCAGGATTGCTTGACCAATCCGGTCAACCAGCCGTTCGTCCTCCTGCTGGCGTGGCGATACGGGCTGTTTCAGCCACGCGTAGAAGCCACTTCGGTGAGCCCCTAGGGTCTGGCACAGGGTAACGACACTGTACCGGTCGAGTCGGGAGGTTATGAACGCGTACCTTTCCTTGACTCGCTGGCAAAGTACGCGGCCTCCTTTAGGATATTGCGCTCCTCGGTGACCTGACGCAGTTCGGCTTTCAGGCGGCGGATCTCGGCTTGCAAGGCAGGCTCTTCGAGCTGCTGGTCAGCGGGCTTGCCGTACTGCTTGAGCCAGGCATACAGACTATGGCTGGATACCCCAAGGGCTCGAGCAACGTCAGCTACCGGCCGTCCGCGTTAGGTGATTTGTTTAACGGCTTCGATTTTGAATGTTTCTGGATAACGCTGACGGGTCATAACACCTCCAATAGTTGCCTCATTTTAATGCTGTGAGGTGTCTAGGGAACTGAGGGGGAATTCAAATGAGAACGGCGAATAATGATGGTGGTCTTGAGGAATGTTCAGCCTAGAAAGACGCCATAATACCGAATTTTCAATCGTTCGAAGGCTTCACCTAAAAATGTAAGAAAATAGCTGTTATTGCGCGAAAATAGCCAATTAAATGACATTCAGTTTTAAATTTGTTATAAAATTAGCGAAAAAAATCTATGTTAGTGGCATGTATACAGACCTAGCCGTCAGTCATACAACCTAACCTTGTTCTATTTTTTCTCCATACGGGCTCGTTATTGCGCCCGCCACCGGGATGTTCTGGCCAGAGCACTGCAAACGAGAGCCCCTGCCAACGCCACTGTTGCCCACGCTGGCAGAGCGTTGTTCTCTCACTAAAAGGGTAAGAGGAGAGCTCGTAGCGCACCGGCATGGCGCTGAGCAGTCGCTTGCGATTGCCGGCATGGTCCCGATCCTTGTGGCTAATGATGAGGCGATCAATCACCCGGATCCCCAGATGGCTCAGCTGGGGCAGGATCACCGCGTCCGCCATGTTGTAGCCTCCGGGATAGCGATCGCCGGTGTCATAGAGGATGGCTCGCTCCCCCTTGCTGATCAGCACCGCCAGCCCCTGTCCCACATCCAGCACCCGCAGTTGCCAGCGGGCAGGCGTTGGCCAGAGCGCCAGCAACAGCGCACACAGACCCGGTAGCCAGAGCCAGCGTGCCGAGCGCCACTGCGCGGCGAACCAGAGCAGCAACAGCAGGGTGCAGAGTGGCAGCCACCAACCGGGCAGTGGCCACCACAGTTGCAGTTGGTCTGCCAGCCAATTCAGGATGGTCAGCACCCACCCGAGCCCCAGATCCGCCAGCCAGAACAGGCCGTAGGCAAGCGAGGTGGAGAGCGGCGCCAGCAGCACACCGATCAGGGCCAGCGGGATGATGGCGATACAAAAGAGCGGCACCGCCAACAGGTTGATCACCATGGCAAGGGGCGCGATCCCCTCGAACAACGCCAGTTGCAACGGCAGCAGACCGAGTAGCAGCCAGAGCTGGATCTGCCAGAGCCCCGGCTTGTCGTGGACATATCCCACCAGCAGCAAGATGGCCACCGCCAGAAACGAGAGCCAGAAGCCGGCCGAATAGAGGGCGAAGGGATCCCAGAGGGTCAATACCACAAAGGCCCACAGCCAGATGCGCCAGGCCGGCCACTCTCGCCGACTCCAGCGCAACACGCTCCACACCAGCACCATGATCAGGGCCCGCTCGGTGGCCACAGCAAACCCGGCCAACGCGCTGTAGACGGCGGCAAACAGCAGGGAGGTGATGATGGCGCCACGCAGGCAAAACAACCTGCCCAGCCACCACCCGAGCACCGCCACCAGCGCAATGTGCTGCCCAGAAATGGCGATTATGTGAGTCAGGCCGCTACCGCGAAACAGCTCCCACTGGGCATCCGTGATGCCACTCTGCTCGCCAAAAGTGAGCGCCGCCAGCAAGGGAGCATGGCCAAGAGTGCGCCAACTCTCGGTCGCCGCGCCCAACCAGCGTTCGCGCCACCCCACAGGTGCCTGTTGAATATCTATCACCCGACGCAAATTGCCGGTGGCGGTGACCCCCTTGCCCAGCAGCAGACGCCGCCCATCCAGCCCCGCCTCGTTGGCCAGACCGTGAGCCGGTTTCAACGAGGTCACCAGGGTGATCCGGCTGCCCACTGTCATGGCGGGTAATGCCTGATAGGCATTGACCCGGATCAGGGGCTCAGGTGTCACCGGTTGCTCGTCGAGGGTGCTCACCCGCAGCAGCAGCCGGACAAATTTATCCCCCTCGGGCTCTGCACTTTGCAGCTGTGCGGTTATCATGTGGCTCGTCTGATCGCCCAACCGCTCCAGCCAGGCCAGCCTATAGGCAAGATTGGCCTGCATCCAGAGGATGCCGAGCAGAAGAAACAGCCACCGCCAGGCACGGCAATATGCAAGGGGGATCAGCAGGGACAGCAACAGGCCCCCCCATGCGAGTGAAGGTAACCATGGCCAGAGCAGTGAGGAGCTTGCCCCCAGGGCAAACGACAACAGACGCAGATCCATGGAGCAAGTATTTAGCAAGGTTTCAATATGCCCAAACGACTCATTAAACGCTGGATGCCCGATCAGCAAACCCTGAAAGAACACAAGCACCTGCGGCTGTTCGGCAAACTGCTGCTCGATGCCAACCTCTGGCACCTCAACCGCCGCTCGGCTGCCGGGGCATTTGCGGTGGGCCTCTTCATGGCCTGGGTGCCGCTCCCCTGCCAGATGCTGCTGGCTGCCGGTGGCGCCATCCTGTGCCGGGTCAATCTGCCGCTCTCGGTGGCGCTGGTCTGGCTCTCCAACCCCTTTACCATGCCGCCCCTGCTCTATGGCGCCTATCTGGTAGGTTGCCAGTTGCTGGGACATTCGGCGCAGCAGATCGAGATTGAATTCACCTGGGAGTGGCTGGTCTCGGTACTGGGCACAGTGGCACCGCCGCTGTTGCTGGGCTCGCTGATCTTGGCCCTGCTCAGTTCCCTTATCGGCTACACCCTGATCCGCACCTTCTGGCGGATCAGCACGGTGCGCCAGTGGCAAAAACGCAAGATGGCCCGCCCATGCTGAGTCGCTGGTTTGCCCGTTTCAAGCTCGATCCCGATACCCTGCGCCAGCAGAAGTGGTTTGCCCTGTTTGGTGAGCGACTGCTTGCCCCTGCCCTCTGGCAAGGGGGCACCCGCGCCCTGAGCGGCGCGGTGGCGGCCGGGATCTTCGCCTGCTGGTTCCCAATCCCGATGCACTCGCTCATCGCAGTCGGTCTGGCGCTGGCATTCAGCCTCAACCTGCCGCTGGCACTGCTGGCGGTCTGGTTCAACAATCCGCTGACCCTGCCGTTCATGTATCTCTACGCCTATCGCACCGGTTGTCTGGTACTGCACAAAACGCCGGAGCCTTTCCACCTCAGCTGGACCCTGCACTGGCTGGAGCAGGAGGCGGCCACCCTGGTGCCTCCCTTCCTGCTCGGCAGCCTGCTGCTGGCGGTACTCACCGCCCTGAGCGGCGGCGCCCTGACCGCGCTGCTGTTGCAACTGCGCAAGCTGTGGCAAGGTGCACGCCACCACTGAGTCGCCCTTACCCTTGTTTAGCGATCAGCCATTGGCGATCAAAAAAGCCCGTCACCAAGGTGACGGGCTTTTTCATGGCATAGAACCAGAGCATCAGGTGATGCGATTACAGCACCTTGGCGATCGCCTCGCACAGAGGATCGATATTGGTGCGGGTAATACCGGCTACGCTGATCCGGCCGGAGCCGACGATGTAGATGGCAAATTCGCTCTTGAGGCGCTCCACCTGATCCTTGGTGAGACCGGAGAAGGAGAACATGCCGTTCTGCTCGCGGATAAAGCTGAAATCCTGGCTCACGCCGAGGGCAGCCAACTTCTCTACCAGCAGTTCGCGCATCTCGCGAATACGCACCCGCATAGCGGCCACTTCTTCGACCCACTCGGCATAGAGCGCCGGATCGCTCACCACGGCGGTGACCACAGCGGCGCCGTGTGACGGCGGGTTGGAGTAGTTGGCACGAATGACGGTCTTGACCTGGGTGAAGGCCACATCGGCGATCTCCTTGGTCGCGCTCACCAGCGTGAAGGCGCCGACCCGCTCGTTGTAGAGGCCGAAGTTCTTGGAGAAGGAGCTCGCCACCAGCAGCTCGTCATGGCACTCGGCGAAGATACGCAGGCCTTCGGCATCCTCTTCGATACCACGGGCAAAACCCTGATAGGCGAAGTCAAACAGCGGCAACCAGCCGGCGGCAGCACTCTGCTTGGCCAGTGCGCGCCACTGATCGCTAGTTGGGTCGATACCGGTCGGGTTGTGGCAGCAGCCGTGCAGCAGCACCAGCTCACCCGGCTGCACTTCGGCCAGCGAAGCCTGCATGGCAGCAAAGTCGAGCCCCTTGGTGGCGGCGTTGTAGTACTTGTACCACTTGACGGTCAGGCCCGCGGCCTGGAATACGCTGACGTGGTTGGCCCAGGTGGGATCGGAGATCCAGATGGTCTTGGCCAGACCGTTGCGCACCACGAATTCGGCCGCGATACGCAGGGCACCGGTACCGCCCGGCGCTTGTGCGGTCTTGGCGCGGCCACTGGCAACCAGCGCAGAGTGCTGCCCGAACAGCAGTTGCTGCACGATGCGGCCATATTCGATATTGCCTTCAATACCGAGGTAGTTCTTGGTCTTCTCGTCGGTCAGCAGCTTCTGCTCGGCTTTCTTGACGCAGTGAAGAATGGGGGTGGCACCGGACTCGTCCTTGTAGATCCCTACGCCCAGATTGATCTTGTGGCTGCGAGAGTCAGCGCGGAAGGCTTCGGTCAGGCCCAGGATCGGATCCGCTGGGGCGGCAACAACCTTTTCAAACATGGTATTCCCTGTATTCCGTTGAGTTCGTTGGGTGGCAAAGCGGCTTGATAAACAAAAGCGCTCATCTGGCGAGCGCTTCGTCAACTCTTTATATCACCGCGTTCAATGGGGGAAAACCGCTTTTTGGCTCGCTTTCAGGCCAATTTCAACCAACGGCATGCCACGCTGGCGCCAGCGCACACACCTCGGCCGACAAGCCACCATTGGACTCAACCAAACCGCTACAAACTGCTAACAATGGCTTGGGGATCCGGCTCGGCTCCCAGGGCCGAGCCTCAGTCAAAGGCTGGGCATACGCGCTGAGAATGGGGGCCAGATCACGGGGCAACCACCAGCTGGCCGGACGACCCAGCCGCTGGGCCAGCGCCTGCAGCCGATCCACCCCGGCAGGGTCGAGGGCAGTGAGATGACTCCACAGCACATTGGGGGGCAAGGCGGCCACCACCTGCTGCAAGGCAAGGGGAGCCGATGGGGGGGCCCACACCAGCAAGGTGCCGGGATCAAGAGGCATCTCGGCAAAGGCGCCGACGCTGTCTGTGGTGATCACACGCTCGATACTCCCCTCCCCCCAGAGGATCTTGCCAAGACCCGCCAGGGTGCGCTCGGGCAGCGCCACCTCCCCCAGCGCCTGCAACCAGGGGGCTGCGTCGATCAGGGTGCCGCCGCTGAAAAAGAGGCTGAACGGCTGGGCGGCGCGCAAGCGCAACAGCTGATCGGCGCAGAGCCGGATCCCCTTGTCCTCGAAATCAATCTGCTCGTTGGGGGTGAAGTTCACCTCTGACTTGCGATAGAGCGCCGCCAGCACCCGTTCGTTGACCAGCTCCCCCAATTGCCAGCCCTGAGCATGCAACCACTCCTCGGGCTCGGGGGGGGCAGTTGCGATCTCGGCCAGCATCAGCTCGCGGGTGAGATAGCGCCGTCCGGCCGGGGTGAGCTCATAGCTGTGGCTGCCATGAGCGAGCAACAGCTGGTTATCCTTGAGCAGGCCCACCAGCGGCTGCCACTGACGGCCACGGATCACCACAGGTGAGTGGCTCAGCAACTGCTGCGCCAGCGCCCGCCATTCGGGGTGACTAAAGTCGATCAATTACAATCCATCCCTGTCAGTGCTCAATCGGATAAACAGCCTGAAAAGGTACCGTTACAGGCCGATGACGCCAAGCCTCCCGCGCCAATTACGTGACTTCGCTCCCTGCAATTTTCCCCAAACAGAAGAGCCCACCGTGGGGTGGGCTCTTTCTTGGATAACACTCGACGCTTATTCGACGTTGAGGCGCAGTTCGGCGTCGTGCCAACCCAGTGGCAGGGTCAACAGCTGATCGATCAGCTCCCGGCGATCGGATTTCTCCAGATAGGCGAGATAGAGCGGGCGGCTCAGCGGCTGGCCCCCCTCCACCAGATGGAGCGCCCCCTTCTCGAGGAAGGGGCTGACCATCCGCCGTGGCAGGTAGGCAGCACCACCGTTGGCCAGCACGAACTGCAACGCCATGCTGGCGGAGCTGGAGTGCAGCACCGGGGTCTTTTGCAGGCTCTGCAAACGGCTGGGTTGCGGCTCGAAGCTGGTGCCCCAGTCGAGGTGGATGTGCGGCATCTGCATCAGGTTGTCGGCATTGGCGGCCGGATCCCGGCTCACCAGCTCGAACACCAGCTCACCGATGGGATGCAGGGCAATCTCGTCGATCTTGGTGGGCTCGGAGAGCAGGGCCAGATCGAGGGAGCGCTCCAGCAACTGGCGGCAGAGGTGCTCGCGGGAGGCTGTTTCCAGCCGTACCGCCAAACCGGGCGCCAGTGCATAGATGTGATTGAGCCAGTCGTTGAAATCGAGCTCCCAGAACACCGCGGGCGCGCCGATGGCCAACTGCTGGCTGAATCCCGGTGAGAGCGCAACATCCTGCTTGGCGCGACCAAGGGTGTGCAAGATGGCGTCTGCATAAGGCAGCAGACGCTCACCGGAGGCGGTCAGGCGGATGTTGTTGCGATGACGGGCAAACAGACTGACACCCAGTTGCTGCTCTAGCTGGCGGATCCGGAAACTCACCGCCGACTGGGTCAGGTAGAGATTTTCAGCAGCCCGGCCAAAATGCCGGGTCTTGCTCACCTCGATAAAGGTCCGAAGCAGCTCGGTATCCATTAATCGATGGACTCGTCACTGCCACCGCCGCTGCCACCACCGACATCAAAGCTGCCGCCACCGCTGCTCTCTTCGCTGGCGCCGCCAACGACGGTGCAGAGGCGATGAACGCGCTTGGGACCGATCACCTTGAGGTACTTGAACCACACCTTGGCATGGGGGTTGGCACCGGCTTCGCCGGATTTGACCTGCTCGACGAAGGCGGACTCGACATCGTCACGGGGTGCAAGGTTGCCCTGGTAGAGTGCCAGCATGGCGGTACCATACTTTTCCAGACTGTCCGCTTCGGCCACAGTGAATTCACCACTGCGACGCAGGCCACGGGGAAAATGTTTGAAGTCGTTGAAACGCTTGTCTGATTCGAAGCTCATAGTGCTCTTTTTTCTGGTTAGTTTGACCTTTGCGGGCAAGTATCATCAGGCCATCGCCGAGTGCAAAATCAATTTTCTCACTATGTTAATAAATATCTTTTATCGATGTCACTTTGCCCCATAGCTGACGCCGATTTTGTGGCATAACACACAAAAAACGTTGATAAATAATAAACTTATGTAAACGTGCAGCCAGTTTGCACGTCACTTTTTGGACTGTGCAGGCAAAAATAAAGCGCCATACGGCGCTTTGTTTGTCACATCAGGTGAACCAGCTGAACCTTTGGTTCAAACATGCTTACTCAATCATGGCCGGTTGAGCCAGGTTGTCGGCACGCCACAGACGGTAACGCACTTCATACTCCTGCGGCACGTAGATCACGAACGGCAGTTTTGAGTTGTAGTTCACGAAGAAGCCCTGACCGTAGATCTGGACGAAGGTCTCTTTCTGCTGGTTATCCGGGCACATCATCAGGGTGCTGATGGGGTCGGAGACTTTGCCCAGTTTCAGGTAGTTGTAGCCCCAGCCTTTGACGCTGTGCTGTTCCAGGTTGCCTGCAAAACGCGGTACGTTGCAATCAACCATCATCTTTTTGCCGACCTGCAGCTCGACCATCATGTCGGCTTCTTTCTCGACTTCAGGCAGGCGGATCACCACACGTTCCTGATTCACGTCAGCGGCTGGGAACATGCTGATATCAAATTTTTTCGGCTCGGCAGCGAAGGCATGGCCACCCAGCAACAAGGCGCCCAGCAGGCTAAAACGCAATACGGTTTTCATCTGTACCTCATGGGGTTGGTTCAACGCCGCTAGACTAACCGCTCTGCCGATTTCATGCCAGCGATCTGCTACGTAAAAACTGCGTAAAATGATGCAGATCCGGCACACCATGACGTGATCTGGCTATTTTCTGACAGGGCGCACACTCCCGTTACGGGAACCTGAAACAAAAAGCGAGGCCAATTAGCCTCGCTTTGCATTCAAATGGCGCCAGAGTGCTATTTGGCCGCCTCTTGATGGGCCTTGATGACAGCGACCGCCTTGTCGGGGAAGTCGCTGAACACCCCATCCACATCAGCCTGATAGAGGAAGATATTAAGCAGATCGGTGAAGTCCTTGGCATAGGCCGGGATCTGCCCCTCATCCTGACGGAAGGTATAGGGGTGAACTTTCAGGCCCGCCGCATGGGCTTCTTTTACCATGCCGGTGAAGACCGGTTTGCCCAAAGTGCCCGGCTCGGTGACGATCATCGGTTTCCACGGGCCAATCCCTTCGGCATAGCTGGCGATGGTTTTCATCGCTCCCGGCTTGAACATCCAGTCATAGTTGTAGGGGGTCGCCTTACCCTTGGCGTCGTAGACCATGGTCTCGTTCCAGTCGGTCTCTGCCATCAGCTGCACCAGTTTCAGATCCATACCCATGGCGGGCATCAGTTCGCTGTTGATGCGCTTGAGCTCATCGGCATCGAAGCACTGCAGATAGACCTTGTCATCCTTCCCGGTGTAGCCGTACTCCTTGAGCACCTTCAGCACCGCCTTGGAAATATCCTTACCTTCGTGACGGAACAGCCAGGGTGCTTTGATCTCCGGATAGATGCCGATGTTCTTGCCGGTGCTCTTGTTGAGCCCCTGGATCATCTCGATCTCCTCCTGGAAGGTATGGATCTTGAAGTCTGACTTCCAGAGCGGGAAGCGGGCCGGATAAACCGGCACCTGCTTGCCATCCACCAGCTGGAACGGCTCGGTCATACGCAGGGAACGCACCTCATCCAGGGTAAAATCCACCACATAGTAACGACCGTCCGGACGGGCACGGCCAGGGAAGCGCGCCGCCACATCGGTGATGCCATCGAGGAAGTGATCGTGCATCACCACCAGCTGGTCATCCTTGGTCATCACCAGATCCTGCTCCAGATAGTCAGCCCCCATGCCATAGGCCAGCGCCTTGGACTCCAGGGTATGCTCGGGCAAGTAGCCGGATGCGCCACGGTGGGCGATCACCACCTTGCCTTCATCGGCAGCCAACACGGGTAATGAGAGGAATGCCCCAAGGCTCAAGGCGATGAGGGAAACGGCGAGTTTTTTCATATGTGATGCTCTTTATTATTGTGTGTAGGTAATTGTTCTATCAGAGGTTTGTTGCACATTTACGGTGGAAAGCGGTGGGCAGCAGCGCACTGCCCACCGTCACGCATCAGCTCGCCTTGCGCAGAGCCTGATGGTATTGGTCAAGCCAGATCTGCAGCATCTGCTGCTCTGAATCGTTCAGGCGCAGCCCCAGCTTGCTGCGGCGCCAGAGGATATCGTCCAGTGAACAAGCCCACTCCCGCTCGATGAGATAACGCACTTCCGACTCGTAGAGGCCACCACCGAAGTGAATGCCGCGATCCTCTTTCAGCCAGAGACGGGCATGGGCGCCATAAGCTTCGGCAATGCGCAGGGCGCTGCGATCATCGAGCCAGTCAAACTCCAGCGCAAAGGCGCGGGCCAGCTCGCGTACCGAGCAGTCAAACTCGCCGCCGGGCAGCCGGCTGGTCGCAGTCCAGTCATCCCCCATCTGGCTAAACCAGGGCTTGAGCTTGTTGCAGGCGGCCTGCGCCAGCTTGCGATAGGTGGTGAGCTTGCCGCCAAACACCGACAAAAGCGGCGCATCGTCAGACTCGCCAGAAAGTTCGAGGGTGTAGTCACGGGTCACCGCCTGCGGTGAATCTGACTCGTCATCACAGAGCGGACGCACCCCGGCATAGGTCCAGATCACATCTTGCGGCGCAATTTGGCGAGTGAAGTGAGCGTTGACCACCTTGCACAGGTAGGTAATTTCGGCCTCGCTGATCTTCGCTTCCCGCGGGCTGCCGTGGTGCTCCACATCGGTGGTGCCGATAAGGGAGTAGTCCTGCTGATAAGGGATGACGAAGACGATACGGTTATCTTCGTTTTGCAGGATATAGGCCTCTTCGCGCTCATGGATGCGCGGCACTATCATGTGGCTGCCTTTAATAAGGCGAATGCCGCGGGGGGATTTCTCGTGCAGGCTCTCGTCGTAGAAGGTCTTGACCCAGGGGCCCGCCGCATTGACCAAACCACGGCAGGTGACGGTGAACTGCTCGCCCCCTTCCCGCTCCAAAGTAAGCGTCCAGTGTTTGGATCCACGCACCGCCTTGATGCAGCGAGTGCGGGTCTGCACATCGGCCCCCTTGTCACGGGCCATCATGGCATTGAGCACCACCAACCGGGCATCGTCGACCCAGGCATCCGAGTATTCAAACCCTTTGTTGATCCCTGCGGTCAACCCATCTTGCGGCAGGAAGCGCACGCCACAGCTCCCCTTTAGCTTGTCGCGCTTGGCCAGATTGTCATAGAGGAACAGACCGGCGCGGATCATCCAGGCCGGACGCAGATGCGGGCGGTGCGGAAGACGAAAACGCATCGGCCGAGCGATATGGGGCGCCATGCCGAGCAGCACCTCCCGCTCCGCCAGCGCCTCTTTCACCAGCCGGAATTCGTAATGTTCGAGATAGCGCAGACCACCGTGGATCAGCTTGCTGGAGTTGGAAGAGGTGGCAGAGGCGAGATCTTGCGCCTCAAACAGGGCAACTTTCAGGCCCCGCCCTGCCGCATCGGCTGCGATGCCGACCCCGTTGATGCCGCCACCGACGACGACCAGATCATAATGTTCGCTCATGTTCACCTACTTTCATTTTTATGATTGCTATAACAGCAATGTTTGATTTCGCTCATTTTAGAACATGAAAATACAACAAACGAACATTTTATGATGAAAGTGTGATCGCCACAGCCCGCCAGAGGTGGCAAAGAGGACAGGTCAGCTGAGCAAATGGCGTCGGGCCAACATCGGCGGGTTACTAGCCAAAAAAACCAGATTGAATAGTGGTTTTGGCAATACCTATAAAGGGGTGAGATGGGTGCAGGGATGGGGGAGAGAAAGGAGGCCGCCCTGACGGGCGACCGGCACAGCCTTGGCGTGTTTCGCCGTCAGCAGATGTGGCAAGCGATCTGGTGTTGCGCCATCAATCGCGTCAGCTTTTCCGGTGGCTCCTGATCGGTAAAGAGGGCGTGGATCTGGCTGAGATTGCCCAGATTGACCATGGCATTGCGACCGAACTTGGTGTGGTCGGCGGCCAGGAACACCTGACGGGAGTGGGCGATGATGGCCTGGGCAATCTTCACCTCGTGATAGTCGAAATCGAGCAGGGAGCCGTCGTTGTCGATCCCCGAAATCCCGATGACACCATAGTCCATGCGAAACTGACCGATAAAGTCGCGGGTCGCCTCCCCCACGATGCCGCCATCGCGGTTGCGGATCTCGCCGCCGGCAATGATGACGGTGAAGTCATCCTTGGCCGTCAGGATGCTGGCCACGTTGAGGTTGTTGGTGACGATGCGCAGCTCGCGGTGATCGAGCAGGGCGCGGGCAATCGCCTCGGTGGTGGTGCCTATGTCGATAAAGAGCGATGAGCCGTCGGGAATATTGGCCGCGACCTCGCGGGCGATGCGTTCTTTCTCCTTGAGTTGCATCACTTTACGGGCGCTGTAGGCGGTATTGACGGTACTCGAATGCAGGGAGGCACCGCCGTGATGGCGCCGGATCTTGTTCTGTTCGGCGAGATCGTTCAGATCCCGGCGAATGGTCTGGGGGCTGACGTCAAAGTGGGTCACCAGATCGTCGGTCGAGACAAATCCCTGCCGCGTCAGGACGTCCAGGATCTCCAGATGTCGTTGGGTTTGCTTCACGCTTGCACTCCGATGATGAGACAAAAAAAGGCCCCGGCAGATGCGGGGCCTTTTGGCAGTTTACCTGATCCCCTTTGGGATCAATAAGCTGAGGATCACGTTTTATGCCTTATGGGCAGCCGCTTTCTTGGCCGCAACGGCAATGTTCTCATGCTTGAGGGTCATCGCCAGCAGGATGATGGAGAGCACACAGGAGACGGTCAGCACCATGAAGCCGCCATCCCAACCGAAGTGGTCAACGGTATAACCCAGCATGGCGTTGGCTGCCACGGCGCCGCCCAGATAACCGAACAGACCGGTGAAACCTGCCGCAGTACCGGCTGCTTTCTTCGGTGCCAGCTCAAGAGCATAGAGGCCGATCAGCATGACAGGGCCGTAGATCAGGAAGCCGATCGCCACCAGCGCCATCATGTCGATGGTCGGGTTGCCGGCCGGGTTGAACCAGTAAACCAGTACAGCCAGGGTCACCAGCACCATGAACAGGATACCGGCCGGGGCACGGCGGCCCTGGAACATCTTGTCAGAGATCCAGCCACACAGCAGGGTGCCCGGAATACCGGCCCACTCGTAGAGGAAGTAAGCCCAGGAGGAGTTGTCGACGGTGAAGTGCTTGGCCTCTTTCAGGTAGGTTGGCGCCCAGTCCAGCACACCGTAACGAATGAGGTAAACGAAAGCGTTGGCGATCGCGATGTACCACAGCAGTTTGTTGTGCAGCACGTACTTGACGAAGATCTCCTTGGCGGAGAACTCCTGCTCGTGGCTCTCGTTGTAATCCTTCGGATAGTCGTTCTTGTACTCCTCGATGGGAGGCAGACCGACCGATTGCGGGGTATCACGCATCACGAAGAAGGCGATCACCGCGATGGCCGCCGCCGCTGCCGCAGGCACATAAAAGGCGCTGCGCCAGTCGTTGAACCAGCCCATCCCGAGGATAAACAGCGGGCCAATCATGCCGCCACCCACGTTGTGCGCCACGTTCCAGACCGCAACCACTTCGCCGCGCTCTTTCTGTGACCACCAGTGCACCATGGTGCGACCGCAGGGCGGCCAGCCCATGCCCTGTGCCCAACCGTTCAGGAACAACAGCACAAACATGATGGCAATGCTGGAGGTGGCCCAGTGCATGGTACCCATCATGAACATGATGGCAGCCGAGAGCAGCAGACCGGCGGAGAGGAAGTAACGGGCGTTGGAACGGTCAGAGACGTTCCCCATCAGGAACTTGGACAAACCGTAAGCGATAGAGACCCCGGAGAGCGCGAAACCGAGATCACCACGGGAGAAGCCCTGCTCGATCAGATAGGGCATCGCCAGACTGAAGTTTTTCCGTACCAGATAGTAGCCGGCGTAACCGAAGAAGATCCCGAAAAACACCTGCCAACGCATGCGTTTGTAGAAGGGGTCGACCTTGTCAGCCGGGAGCCTGTCGATGTGCGCCGCAGGCCTGAAGAGACTAAGCATGTTCTGCTTCCTTATTGTTGTTATGGGCGGTTGAGGATGCCCTGACCATTCCGACGAATCATGTGAGTCCGCTGATTCGCAAGCGAGCCTATTGTGCTCATATGCGCTCATTTAATCTGTGATGCATGCTCAAATATTGCAGTTTTATTACAAATAAAAGCTCCAAATGAGAAATCACTCAGCAAGCGCCAGCCCTTGTGTGGCAAGGGTTGCAAGCTACCCCCTAAGTGGTAACTGGCGGTTATCAAGATGCTTTACGTCACATTTTCTTAGCAATGAGTGGGATCTTGTCCACATTTCCTATGGAGGGGGGATGGTGAAATTATTGGGAAGGGTTATTTTCTGTCACGACCGATAACGAGCGCAAACGAGCATAACGTTTGCGCAAGACGCAAAAACAACAAGGAAACGTTTTCGGCGGCAACGGATAGACACAAAAAGATAAAACGGAACATCAAACCTCTACGGGTGGATATAAGGAACAAAAGTATGAGCATACAAAGACCCAATACCCTGCTTGGCGAGTGCATCGCCGAGTTTATCGGAACCGGCCTGCTGATATTTTTCGGCGTCGGATGTGTGGCGGCACTGGTGCTGGCAGGCGCCAACTTCGGGCAGTGGGAAATCTCCATTACCTGGGGTCTGGGTGTGGCCATCGCCATCTATGTGACCGGCGGTATTTCAGGTGCCCACCTGAACCCGGCTGTAACCCTGGCGCTGATGACCTTCTGCGGGTTCGACAAGCGCAAGGTGGTGCCCTACATCATCGCCCAGATGGCCGGTGCCTTCTGCTTCGCGGCCCTTGTCTATTTCCTTTATGGTAACCTTTTCACCCAGTGGGAAGTGACCCATAACGTGGTGCGCGGCAGCATCGAGAGCCTCGGCACCGCCGGGATCTTCTCCACCTATCCCAATGCCCTGCTGACCAATATGCAAGCTTTTGCCGTCGAGCTGGTGATCACCGCCGTCCTGATGCTGGGCATCATGGCGCTGGGTGACAACAACAACGGCGCTCCCAAAGGTTTCGCCGCCGCTCTGCTGATCGGTATCCTGATCGCAGTGATCGGTGCCTCCCTTGGCCCGTTAACCGGTTTTGCCATGAACCCGGCCCGTGACTTTGGTCCGAAACTGTTCGCGTTCTTTGCTGGCTGGGGTGATGTTGCCCTGACCGGTGGTCGTGACAACCCCTACTTCTGGGTTCCGATCCTTGGCCCCATCGTTGGCGCCCAGATTGGTACCGCTCTATATGTCAAAGTGCTGGCTCCCTGCGTCCCGGGCAACCGTGTCGTCACCACCGAGCAAGCGACTCAAACCGCCAAAGAAGAGGCTGCCGCATAAGAGCGGCCCCCTCCAACGTATAAAAACGTGGAAAATAGAAACGTGGAGAACATCATGTCTGCTGAAAAGAAATATGTCGTCGCTCTGGACCAGGGAACCACCTCTTCCCGCGCCATCGTGTTTGATCAGGATGCCAACATTGTCGGTACCTCCCAGCGCGAATTCACCCAGCACTACCCGAAAGCGGGCTGGGTAGAGCACGACCCGATGGAGATCTGGGCGACCCAATCCTCCGTCTTTACCGAAGTGCTGGCCAAGACCGGCCTGCGCAGCGAAGAGATCGCCGCCATCGGTATCACCAACCAGCGTGAAACCACCGTTGTCTGGGAAAAGGCCACCGGCAAGCCCATCTACAACGCCATCGTCTGGCAGTGCCGCCGCACCGCCGCCATCTGCGAAGAGCTCAAAGCTCGCGGTCTGGAAGAGTACGTTCGTGAGAACACAGGTCTGGTGCTGGATGCCTACTTCTCCGGTACCAAGGTGAAGTGGATCCTCGACAACGTGGAAGGTGCCCGCGAGAAGGCGATGAACGGTGAGCTGCTGTTCGGCACCATCGACACCTGGCTGGTCTGGAAGATGACCAATGGCGAAGTGCACGTCACCGACCCGACCAACGCCTCCCGTACCATGCTCTACAACATCCGCGAGCTGAAGTGGGACGAGAAGATGCTGGACGAGCTGGGCATCCCCATGTCCATGCTGCCGGAAGTGAAACCCTCTTCAGAAGTGTACGGCTACACCACCCGTGGTGGCGGCTCCCGCATCCCCATCGCCGGTATTGCCGGTGACCAGCAGTCTGCCCTGTTCGGCCAGCTCTGCTTTGAAAAAGGGATGGCCAAGAACACCTACGGCACCGGCTGCTTCATGCTGATGAACACCGGCACCGAGCCGGTTCGCTCCAACAACGGCCTGCTGACTACCGTTGCCATCGGCCCGAAAGGGGAAGTGAACTACGCGCTGGAAGGTGCGGTGTTTATGGGCGGCGCCACCATCCAGTGGCTGCGTGACGAGCTGAAGATCATCCACGATGCCCGCGATACCGACTACTTCGCCTCCAAGGTGGGTGACACCAACGGTGTCTATCTGGTACCGGCCTTCGTCGGTCTGGGTGCGCCCTACTGGGATCCGTATGCTCGCGGCACCATGGTCGGTCTGACCCGTGGTGCCAACCGCAACCACATCATCCGTGCTGCGCTGGAATCCATCGCCTATCAGAGCCGCGATGTGCTGGATGCGATGCAGCAGGACTCCGGCATCAAGCTGGCAGCCCTCAAGGTAGACGGCGGCGCCGTAGCCAACGACTTCCTGATGCAGTTCCAGGCTGACATGATGCACACCCCGGTGGTACGTCCGACCCGCATCGAGACTACCGCCATGGGCGCCGCCTTCCTGGCTGGTCTGGCAGTCGGCTTCTGGAAGAGCTCGGACGAGCTGGAAGACAAATTCAGCGTGGACCGCGAGTTCATCCCGCAAATGGACAGAGACGATCGCGCCAAACGTTACAGCGGCTGGCAGAAAGCGGTTGAGCGTTCACGCCGTTGGGCTGAAGAGGATTGATCGGGCACCCGACATTCCGTTGAGATAAACACCAGAGAGGCCGACCGCAATGTCGGCCTCTCTTTTTATGCTTTCCCTTGCCGGTATCAGCCCCCTTCCCGCTCATTGCTCCCTCCCTTTTTCTGCCGTCCTCTGTTGTTACCATCCGTCACAACGCAATTGAGTTCTCTATCTATAATTATCATCTGGGTCGCATATGCGACCTTATTTATGAGGAGAGCGATATGGAGAGGGCGATACACCGTTTTACACTGCACTCACTCTGGTCAGGGCTCGGGATCCGCACCCGGATCCTCGCTGGCGTGGCGATACTGATGGCCATCGCCATCAGCTGCATCACCTTGATCCTCGAGCAGATATCCCACAGTCAGGCCCAGCAGCGGGTCGAACGCTACGAGCTGCCAAGCAGCGTGGATCGCATTGCCAACCAGCTGACAGCGCAGCTTATCCAGCACCTGACCGAGGCGCAGGCGCTGGCCAGCAACCGTTTTGTCATCGACTGGCTGACCGCAGGCATGCCAGAGCAAGAGTGGCCCGCCATGGAGCGCTACTTTCAGGATCTGCAACGGCGGATCGGCGGCAACGTCTTTATCGCACCCCGCCAGAGCAGCACCCTGATCAACTTCAGCGGCGGCCCCACCGCCCAGAAATCGCTGAGCGAATCAGATCCGAAAGATGGGTGGTTTTTCGGCTTTCTCAAACGCAGCAAACCCTATGAGCTGAACCTCGACATCTCGGATTTTGACAAGCGCGCCTCCCTCTATATCAACACCGCCGTCACCCACGAGGGCAAGACCCTGGCAGTGGCAGGCACCTCCATCGACATGAGCGCCCTGAGCAAACTCATCAGCGGCTACCGGATCGGCAAGAGCGGTCAGGTCTATCTGGCGGACATGGAGGGCAATATCGAGATCCACCCCGAGCAGGAGGTGGAAGGCGCCGCCCACCACCAGCAATCCTTCCTCGATACCGTCAAGCGGCTTATTCCCAATGCCCGGGAACAGGTGGCCGTAGAGGCGCTAACACTGGAGGGGCAAACCTACCTCATCGCGGTGCGTTACATCCCCACCCTCAACCGGCTGCTGATTGGCGAGATCAACAGCGCCGAGCTGGAAGAGGGCCTGCAGGAATCCCGCCAGCTCATCATCATGGTCTCGCTCGCCATCGGCGGGATCGCCATGCTGGCATCCGCCTGGCTGGCTCACTCCATCAGTCGCCCCATTCGTCAGGCAGCCGATGGCATGCATCACATCACCGCCGATCGGGATCTGGCGACCCGTCTCGATTTCTCTGACGAGTCGGAGCTGGGCATGATGGCCCAGAGTTTCAATCAGCTGATCCAGAGCCTGAACCAGAGCTTCTCCCGCTTCCAGCAGTCAGGCAGCGCCCTCTCCGCGCAGTCGTCCCAATCCATGCAGCAGGCCCAGGCACTGGCAGGAGAAGCGTGCCAGCAGGCCCAGAGCATTCAGGAGCTGACCACTGTGGTCACCACCATCGGCGACAACGCCGAGCAGATCGCCAGCCGCTCTGAAGGAGTCAACGACGTAACCCAACGCATCGCCAACCATATGCTCAGCATCGAGCAGGATGTGACCCAGAGCGCCGCGCAACTCGACAGCTTGCGCAGCAGCATCGGCAGCTCCTCGGCCCTGCTCGATGAGGTGGTGAAAGACAGCAACAACATCACCCAGATCATGAACCTCATCCGCGATGTCTCAAACCAGACCAACCTGCTCGCCCTCAATGCAGCCATCGAAGCGGCCCGGGCGGGGGATATGGGACGGGGCTTTGCGGTGGTGGCCGACGAGGTACGCCAGCTGGCGGTGCGTACCCAGACCGCCACCAAGGATGTGCAGGATCTCATCTTGCGCCTGCAGGAGGGAACCCGGCAGGCCAGCAGCTCGATGGCAGACTCCCGCAACCTGAGCGAAGAGGGATACAACCGGATGAATCAGGCCAGAGAGGTGCTGGTTGATGCCACCAGCCAGATCAACCAGACCGCCCTCGAGATCAACGAGATCAGTGCGCTGGCGCAGGCGCAGAATCAACAAATGGGGCAAGCCAGAACGGCGCTCGATGAGTTGGCCATGGTGGCCGAACACCAGCGGGAACACGCGCAGGAGAGTAATGCCGCCAGCCGCGAACTGTTCGAACTGGCCAAGGCCATCGACGAGCAGATCCGCCAATACCGGATTGGCTAGACCCGGCGCTTCCCCCTCTCCCTCTCAATAACCAAAACGCCACCGCAGGGTGGCGTTTTCATTTTGCAAATCATTTTGCCTGCCCTCTCGAAACGGGAATAACGAACAAGACAGCAAGCCATTGATAATTAACATGAAAAAATGTGGAACAGCCATTGCTTAGTGACATCAGACTCAACAGAGGGATATCGCCATGAAACCGACCACCAATCAAGCGCCCGTAGCCCACGTCGCCACTCAAAAAGAGACACTGACCCCCCGCGAAGGCACCTTCCTGATGATGGTGGCCCAACTGGTGGTGCTCACCTGCATCGTACTGGCCGCCACCGTCGGCGGCCTCTCCTGGCAGTGGACCCTGCTGCTGGCCATTCCGCCGGTGATCGGCGGCGCCCTGCTCAGCCGGGTATGGGGCAAACTGCCCCGCTAACTGCGCTTCACCTCACACACCTTCCCGAACCGGCGGCCGACCCTCAAGTCGGCCGTCTGTTTATCTGCCGCCAAGCTAATGCTGATGGGCCGCAACGAAGGCGCGGCTTGTTTTTCGTTAAGCAAACCGCAGCGACGAACCGTTCAAACAAACCGCACAAACCAACCTGAACTACAGGGTATGGCTGCCCAGCTGCTCTTTAAGAAAATCGAGCCAGACCCGCAGTCGGATATCCCGCTGGGCATCGGAGTAGAAGACCGCATTGATGGGGCGCGAGGCGCCGCTGTTGCTGCGGGACAGCACCTCCACCAGCGCGCCACTCTCCCGATCCGGCCCGGTCATGAAATCCGACAGACAGACGATCCCCTGCCCCGCCAGCGCCAGCTGACGCAAGGTTTCACCGCTGCTGGCACGCAGGCTGGGGGTGATGGCAAAGCGATCCCCCTGCTCGGCACTGAGCAGCGGCCAGTGGTTGAGGTGATCGGGATGCAAAAAACCGAGCAGCTCGTGACCGCTCAACAGATCCGCCGGTTGACGTGGGGTGCCGCGCTCGCTCAAGTAAGCAGGAGAGGCCAGCAGCCGCAACCGCGAACGGCCCAGCGGCAGCGCGCGCAGGGAGGAGTCGGTCAGCTCGCCGATGCGGATGGCCATGTCCACCCGCCGCTCCATCAGATTGATAAAGCCCTCCGAACTATGCAGCTGCAACTCGATAGCAGGGTAGCGGCGGCGAAACTCGCCGATGATCGGCACCAGCCGGTGCAGAATAAAGGGGGTGGCCGCATCGACTCTCAACACCCCTTCGGGTTGTTCCCGGCGCATCAGCAGATGCCCCTCCGCCTCGCTCATCTCGGTCAGGATCTTCACCGCCCGCTGATAGAACCAGCTCCCCTCCTCGGTCAGACTGACTCGGCGGGTGGTGCGATTGAGCAGCACGGTGGAAAGCTTCTCCTCCAGCCGCTTGATGCCACGGCTCACCACCGAGTTGTCCATACCGAGGTTCTCCGCCGCCTGGCGAAAACTGCCCGCCTCCACCACCGCCACAAACAGGGTCAGTTCATCAGAATGGGTCTTCATTGCTGTTATCCGGACAAGAGTAATGGGCCTTTATAGGCGCAGCCGCTGTGGATTGGCAAGCGTGCGGTGAGGCCAGTTCTTTTTTTCTACAGAGAAAGAACGTGACCGCGAGCCCACATCATGCCCGCGATTTGTCAGTACAATGCAGCCTGAAAAGCACCGTATGGCACCACTTGTTTCACAAGGATGAATACTATGACATTTGAAGAACGGCTGGCCGCCGCCCATCAGGAACTGGCAAGCAAAGGGGTATGGCACGCCAACTACAATCCCCCGCTGTGGAGGCTGCTGCGCAGGTTCGGTTATCCAGTTAAACCGCCTCACTATGAGGGCTGGCTAACCAATGTTCTGGTATTCGGGGTAGGCATTGGTCTGGTATGGGGCATGGCGATGTGGTTTTTCAGTTGGCACCCCATGGGGATAGATCCACTGTTTGCTCTGCGCCAAACAGCCCTGTTTGCGGGATTCTTCGGCCTGATCATGGCATCTTGGCTCTGGCTACGGCGCAAGCAGCTTAAACTGACCCCGTGGGAACAACTTGCTAAGCCCAGCGATGCTGATGATGAGGGAGACGAACTGAATGAAAGCCCATGAGAAATTGAACTATGTGGAGTTTGCGGCCAAGGATCTCGCCGCGACCAAGGCATTCTTTCAGGCCGTATTTGGCTGGCAATTTGTCGATTACGGCTCCGACTACTGCGCCTTTGCCGATGAGGGGCTGGATGGCGGATTCTATCGGGCGGATCAGTGCAGCCAGACAGCTCAGGGCGGCGCCCTGCTGGTGTTCTACAGCGCCGATATTGAAGCAACTCAAGCCAAGGTGAGCCAACACGGTGGCACCATCAGTCGCCCACTATTCGACTTCCCCGGTGGCCGCCGTTTCCACTTCGTTGAGCCCAGCGGTAATGAGTTTGCAGTCTGGGCTGAACCGGCCTGTGCGTGATGGGTTACTGGGAGAATCATCCACACGATGCGCCCAAACAATATCCATAATCAGCCGTGATCTCTTACAAATATCTAAAAATACTAATGAATAACTTGTTTTGTGATCTTGCCGATGCAATTTTTTGGACACAATGAAGTATCATCAGCATTCAATGCTAATGTCTGTTATTAGCATGATGCTGCTCTTGTATATATGTTTTTCATATCCATACATTTAATACCAACCATACAATATTTAAATACCGTTTTATCTGGAAGGGATTATGTCAAAAGCCATTCAAGGATTTGAATACGCAATAAAGGATGCTGAAGAGTTATTAGCCCATTTTGATAGTGTAAATGCAAACCCACCTCCACCAAACAGCGAAGTACTAAAACGAGCAGGACTTGTAATGGCACTCACTGCATGGGAAACCTATGTAGAAGATCGTGTTGTCGAAGAAATGCATAAAAAGCTTGCGATTGTTCAAGGTAGCTATCTTGGTGATTTTATATTAAAAAAACTTCATACAGATTTGAAAACATTCCACAACCCTAGCTCCGATAAAACAAAACGAATTTTTCAAGACTATTTAGGGTTTGATGTCACTGAAGGGTGGCGGTGGTCAAATTACGAGCCAGATAAAGCCAGATCAACATTGAATCAATGGATTAAGAAGCGTGGGGATGCTGCCCATCGCTCAAAACCTATAAACTCAGGAATTCCATCAGCTCATTTGATTAAACGTGACGAACTTGAAAAAGTAATCAGATTTATAAAAGACTTGGTGAAGGCCACCGACAACTATGTCAATGAAAAGATAGATCAGCACCATGCTTCTGTTTTTGAGAGACAACATCAGATATCAAGCTAAACAACTGAAAAAATAGTGCTGTATCTTGGCGATTCCATACTAACTACGCAAATCTAACTATCACTTGACACCGACTTTGTCGGTGTCATTTATTGGTTCCCATTGCTGCTCTCCCCTCAATACTGTTTTGCGACCAGCACCCTGTTTCCAGCAAGGCACGGCAGGCATACTGACCCTTCGTTTTTGCCAAGGAGGTTCAGATGTCATCACCCGTGATTGTGATTGCCCAGCTTGAAGCCAAACCCGAATTCGCCCCCCAGTTTCGCGCCGCCCTTGAGCCGCTGATTGCGGCCACCTTGCAAGAGGCGGGCTGCCAGCGCTATCAGTTGCATCAGGACTTGGACAATCCAAACAGCTGGATGCTCTACGAGGTGTGGGAGAGCGAAGCGGCCCTCACCGCCCATCAGGGTCAGCCCCACTTTACCGAATTTGTCGCCAAGGCCGAGCCTTGGTTTGCCAGCAGCACCATTCGCCGCTATCAGCCGCTGGGCGCCTGACTGGCCTCTGAGCCACTTTCCACTTAGCCCATCAAGGGCCAACCACCACCCCATTGAGGAACAAGATGATCAATATGCCACCCATGGGTCTGGGCACTTTCCGCCTGAAAGGCGAGCCGCTGCTTGCCACCCTGACCAACGGTCTGGAGCTGGGCTATCGCCATATCGATACCGCCCAGATCTATGACAATGAAGCCGAGGTCGGCGCCGTGCTGACCCGCAGCACTGTTGCCCGCCACGAGATCTACCTGACCACCAAGGTGTGGACCAGCGAGTTTGGCCCGGGCAAGCTGATCCCGAGCCTTGAGGTGAGCCAGGAAAAACTGGGCACTGACTATCTGGATCTGGCGCTGATCCACTGGCCCTCCCCCAAGGATGAGGTGCCGATGGCAGTCTATCTGGAGCAGTTGGCAGAGGCTAAGGCCCGGGGCCTGACCCGGGAGATCGGGGTCTCCAACTTCACCGTGGCCCAGCTCAAACAAGCTATCGAGATTTTGGGGCCTGGGGCCATCGCTCACCAGCAAATCGAAGTTCATCCCTTGCTGCAAAACCGCAAGGTGGTCGAGTTCTGCAAGGCCCAGGGTATCGCCGTCACCGCCTATATGCCGCTCGCCTATGGCAAGGTGCTGAGCGAGCCGCTGCTGATGGAGATTGGCCAGCGCCACGGGGTATCGGCGGCGCAGGTGTCGCTGGCCTGGCTGCTGGCGCAGGACATGACAGTGATCCCGAGCTCCACCAAACGGGAGAATCAGGCCGCCAATCTGGCCGCTCTCGATATCACCTTGAGCAGCGAGGAGATGGCCGCCATCGCCACGCTGGATCGGGGCGAGCGCTGCGCCAATCCCGACTTTGCCCCCGCATGGGACTAACGCGAAAAAAGGGCAGGTTCTGCCGACCAGCCAGATAAAACAGGGAGAGCATCATGCTCTCCCTGTCTCTTTTCTTGCCTCACGCTTTGCAGCGCTTGCTGAACGTCCAGCCGCCATATTGATGCCAGATGCAGCCCCGCAATCAGGGCGCGTTCTGGCAAAGGGCGGGATCGAACACTTGCTTCCAGTCTGATTTCATATCGACCACCACCCAGCCCCGAGCTTTTGCCTGTGCCAGCCCGTCGATCAGCTTGCCGCTGGCTGGTGGATGACTGTCATAGGCGTATTCGCGCTTGGCATCGGTGTGGTGCACCAGCAGGCCGAAGGTGTGGTAATCCGGGTTGGTCGAGGTGTATTGCAGCATGGGCACGTCGCCATCGCTGTTACCAAAAGCGCCGACCGGACGCTGCCCCATAAAGAGGTGAATGGCGGCCGGTTTCGCCTTGCTGTCATCGAAATAGGCGCCGTTCATGGTCTTGCGGATCTCGCTGCTCTCCCCGGTCAGGGCAAACTCGCCGAGGGTAAAGGAGCCAATCACCTGCTGGGGCGGGATGCCATACATCTGCTCGGACATCACCCGCATAAAATCGACGCCGCCGCCGGAGACAATCCAGGTCTGGAAGCCATTATCCCGCAGATACCCCAGCAGCTGCTTCATCGGCAGGTAACCGAGCTGATCGTAGTGGCAGCCAAAACGGGGATCCTTGCTGCTGTTGACCCAGCGAGTGACCCGCTCGGCAAACTCGGTGGTGGTCATGCCGCTGTGGGTCAGTCCCACCAGCTTGGCGAGCCCCTTCTCCCCCGATTTGGCCACGGCCTTGAGGTCGTTGTTCAGCACTGCCGTGACGATGGGGTCGGCCTTCCACTCCGGGTGTTCCGGCGCCAGGCGCTTGATCTCGTCCATCGCAAACTGCAGCTGATAGGTCATGGGCACTTCCGGCCAGAGGGTGCCGTCATTGTCAAACACCACATGACGCTTCTCTGGCGGAATAAAAGTGGCCTGCTGCTGATCGGTGGCATTGGTCACCCAGCGGGTGATCGCCTGCTTGGCCGCCGTGTCATTCCAGGCAGAGAGGGGATCGCTCTGGCCGGCCTGTACCGCAAAGGCACCGCACAGCAGCAAAAGAGAGGAGAGTCGGTTCAATGTCATCATGTTACCTGTCAGCTGGATATTGCCTGTCTATTGCCTGTAGATGAAAGCGCACGGCCATCACAACACCGGCGCGCATGGGTTCAACACACGAGGGTTTCACAGGGAAAATCCTATGGCGGCCAGCTTGTACTGGAGCTTAAGCAAGCTCAGCAAAAGAGCAGCGTTCATACCGTTCTGCGAGGCAGATCACTGCGTTGCGCTCACGCCGCGGGCAACACAATCTCCTCCCACTCATCGCCATTGCTGCTGATTTGGCAAAAGTAATTTGCTGTCACCGTCATTTTTGCCAACAAAACCCATCGGCATACTGGCGCCATTCTCCCGTCGGGAGTCCCTAACCAAGGAGTTGTTATGCCACTGGCGTTATTTGCCCTTACCCTGAGTGCCTTTGCGATAGGCACCACCGAATTTGTGATCGTGGGGCTCATCCCTACCATCGCCGAGCAGCTCAATGTCTCGCTCCCCTCGGCGGGCCTGCTGGTCAGCCTCTATGCCCTTGGCGTAGCCATCGGCGCCCCCGTGCTCACGGCGCTCACCGGCAAGGTGCCGCGCAAGTGGCTGCTGGTAGGGCTGATGGCGCTCTTTACCGCCGGCAACCTGCTGGCCTGGCAGGCCCCCGGTTACGAGAGCCTGATTGTGGCCCGCATCCTCACCGGATTGGCGCACGGAGTCTTCTTCTCGGTGGGCAGCACCATCGCCACAGGTCTTGTGGCCAAAGAGAAGGCGGCGAGCGCCATCGCCATCATGTTCAGCGGCCTCACCGTGGCGCTGGTGACCGGCGTACCGCTCGGCACCTGGATTGGTCAGGTCTTTGGCTGGCGTGAAACCTTTCTGGTGGTAAGCCTGCTCGGCCTCGTCGCCATGGTGGGCAGCCTGCTGCTGATCCCGGGCAACCTGCCCAAGGGGGCAGCCTCGACCATCCGCGAGCAGCTTTCGGTACTGACCAAAAAGCCGCTGCTGCTGGTCTACGCCAAAACCGCCCTCGGTTATGGCGGCGCCTTCACCGCTTTTACCTTCCTCGCCCCCATCCTGCAGCAGGTGAGCGGCTTTAGCGCCGGTGCGGTGAGCCTGATCCTGCTGGTCTACGGGGTATCGGTCGCCGTCGGCAATATCTGGGGTGGCAAGCTGGCCGACAAGATGGGCCCCCTGCCGGCGCTCAAGTTGCTGTTTGCCGGTCTGGCGCTGGTGCTGCTGACCCTCACCTTCACCGCCCCCCATCCGGTGCTGGCGGTGCTCACCGTGCTGGTGTGGGGCGCCTTTGCCTTCGGCAACGTGCCGGGTCTGCAAGTACTGGTGGTGAAGCAGGCCGAACTGCACACCCCCAAGGCGGTGGATGTGGCATCGGGCCTCAATATCGCCGCCTTCAACGTCGGCATTGCGCTCGGCTCCGTGGTTGGTGGCTTGGTGGTAGAGCACCTCGGCCTGATGCACACCCCCTGGATCGGTGCCCTTATCGTGCTGCTGGCCTACGGACTGACCCATGTCAGCGAGCGCCGCGAAGCCCTCCGGCTCGCCGCCTGTCAGGCATAAGCTGCGCCAGCAGGCGTCACGCAAGGGCGTGGCGCCTGCTGCAATCGGTGCGGCAGGCTTCTATGCTGTGACACAGCGCCAACCCGGCAACCATTTCAGCAACGGTTTCATTAACCAAGCCTGTCATCCTCGCATCATTTGCCACGGAGTCTGTTATGAAGGTGCTTATTGTCTATGCCCATCCCGAACCCAAAAGTTTCAACGGTGCCCTCTTCTGCCACGCCATCAGGGCGCTGGAGCAGGCGGGTCACACAGTGATGACCAGCGATCTCTATGCCATGGGCTTTGATCCCGTCTCGGATCGGCGCAACTTCACCGCCGCCAGCGATCCCGATTTTCTCAAGCTGCAGCTTGAAGAGCTGGCTGCCACCGAGCAGGACAGCTTTGCCCCGCAGTTGGAACAGGAGATGCAAAAGCTGGAGGCGGCCGATCTGCTGATCTTCCAGTTTCCGCTCTGGTGGTTTGGCCTGCCCGCCATTCTGAAGGGGTGGGTGGATCGGGTCTTTGCCATGGGGCGGGTTTATGGTCAGGGCCATATCTACGAGAGCGGCAAGTTTCGCGGCAAGCGGGCATTGCTGAGCCTCACCACCGGCGGCCCTGCCGAGACCTATCTGCCCGACGGCTTCAACGGCGATATCGACGGGGTGCTGCGCCCCATCCAGCGCGGGATCCTGCAATTTGTCGGCTTCGACGTGCTGCGCCCCCATATCTGCTATGCCCCGGTGCGGGTCTCGCAAGAAGAGCGGGAAGCCTGGCTCGCCCAGTGGGCCGAGCGCCTTGGCCAGATTGAGCAGGAGTCCCCCATCGCAGTAGGCCGCTACCAGTAACAGCTGCCCCCCCAAAACAGAAAAACAGCGAGCGGCCCCCGGCCGCTCGCTGTTTTTCACGCTCTGTCGTTATGGTTTTTGTTATCCGTGGGCAAGCCTTATGCCGCCTGTTGCACGCCTGCTTTGCCGGTCACCGCCCGTTTGAGCCAGTAGTCGAGGCTGACATAGCGACCCCCGCCGTAAACCAGCAGCACCAGCAGCATCACGAAGTAGGTGGCGGCAAACTCCATCCCGTTGTTGAGCATCACGGGATCCCCGAGCTCGGTGATGTAGTTGTAGCGACCGGGGAAGTTGGCGGCCAGCCACTCGATAAAGCCGTTGAGGCGCACAGTGGCCTCCATGCTGCCGGTGGCGATGGCATCCCAGCCGTGCTTCCAGTGCACCATGGCGCTTGCCACGCTCATCAGAAAGATGGTGGGAATGGCCATGATGCGGGTAAAGAGGCCAAGGGCGATGCAGATGCAGCCCAGCACCTCGGTGCCCGCCGCCAGAAAGGCGAGCAGGGTCGGGAACGGCAGGTTGAGCCCCCCTTCCGAGACCGGGGCCCCAAACCAGGCGACCGTGCCGGCAAAGCCCATCACCTTGGAGTGGGCCCCCACATAGATGACCGGAATGAGATAGAGGCGAATGGCCAGCAGGGCCAGAAAATCGAGCCGCTTGCACTGGGCCACCGCCCGCTCGTACCACTGGATCAGGGTGTTGTTCATGGGAATTCTCCTTGGTGTTTGCTAAATGAGGGCAAGGGAGTGCCAGGCTGACGCTCACCGACGGGCAAGGTCAACAGACCCAGCCGGTGAAAATGGCGCGCCCACTCGATCAGATCAAAGTCGCTGCGAACCTGTTGCAGCTGTTGCTGGAACACGGCTTGGGTGATCCCCGGCTGCTGTTGCAGCAGCTGGATCAGCGCCATGTCCCATTCGCGCAACCGCTGGGTCACTACCTGATGATCCGGACTGCGAAACAGGCCATAGAAGTGGTTGCCCTGCCGGGTCGGCACCACGCCGCTGCGACGAATGGCAAAGGGGAGCTCAAGCAGTTGCAGGGTGGGATTGAGCACAAACGAACTCTCCGCCGTCACCTCCTCCCCCGGCAACACTTGCAGCACCACCCCTTGGTCAATCTCGACACAGAGGCAGGCCCACTCGTACTCCAGCAGCGCCAACCGCTGCCTGGGCCAGTTGAGAGAGCCCTGACCGTGGCGATGCTGCACATAGCGGACAAACTCGGTGGCGATATGGTGAAACTCGGGAGCCTCGGCGCCGTGCGCGATGACAAAGCCCTCCACCAGCTGCCACCTGTCCACCGGCGCCCAGTGAGCGTGGGTGAGCGGAAAGGTACTCTCCAGCACCGACTCCACATTGGCGCGCACGCTGCGGGCATAGTGGCTGGCGATGCCATCCTGCGGCAGCCGCACCCGGCGCGCCAGCCAGGCGGTCTGCTGCTGCATCCGCTGCGGCGCCGTTTTGGGCGCAGTGATCAGAGCTAACCGTCTATCCATAGCGCACCTCCCCCACCTGACTGTCGATCACCTCGCAACAGGCGCCGTGCACCCGCGCCAGCTCGGCCTCCAGCTCTGCCAGCGGTGGCAGATGGTGATCCCGCTCCAGCAGCAGGGGGCGCAGGCCGTGGGTCTGCACCGTATAACGGGCCAGCGCCACCACCTCCTCGCACACCGGTTTACCATGGGTATCCAATAAAGTGCCGTCCGCCTCTTCCAGATGACCGGCGATATGGAAGTAACGGATCGCATTGCCCGGCAGCCCGGCGATCATCCGCTTGGGGCAGTAACCGTGGTTGCGGCTGTTCACAAAGACGTTGTTGATATCGAGCAGCAGCTCGCAACCGCTGCGCGCCACCAGCTCGGCGAGAAAATCCTCCTCCGGCATCTCGTGGTCATAGCCGTGGTAGTTGGAGATATTTTCCAGCACCAGCGGGCGGGCCAGCGCCTCCTGCACCTGCTCGATCCGCTCTGCCAGATAGGGAATGTTCTCCCACTGGCGCGGCACCGGTAAGAGCTCGTAGAGATAACCCTGCTGGTCGCGGGAAAAGCTCAGGTGCTCGCTGTAGATCCCGATACCGAACTCGTCCAGAAAGGTGCGGATCTGGCTGAGCAGGGTGCGATTGAGGGGCTGGCAATCGCCGAGGGAGAGGCTGAGGCCGTGGGCCACCAGCGGGTAACGCTCGGCCAGCTGATGCAGCTGCGCCCGCTTGGCGCCGCCGATGGCCATCCAGTTCTCCGGCGCCAGCTCGAGAAAGTCGATGCCGGGGCGGACGGGGCCGGAGCAGAGCGCATCCAGATGCTCCTGCCGCAGCCCGATCCCCCGACTGCGGGAGCTTATTGGCCGCATACCCCCTCCGTCATCTTGCTGCCGTTGTTGGAACCGGATCTGTCGCCATCAATCCCCTCTCCCGCCACGCCACACTTGCCGTCACGGGCGCGCACCAGCCGCCCCTGCGGATCGCTGTCTAAAGCCTGTTTTTCGAAGCGCTTCTCGGTGCCGCACTTGCCCGCCGCGCACTTGCCGCCGTGCTGTTCGCTGGGGGCGGCTTTTACCGGCGCATCGCTCGGGGTGGCCGCCAGCGCCAGCCCCGGTGTCAGGGCAATCAGGCTGGTCATGGCGATGGAGAGGGTCAGTTTGCCGGTGGTTTTGTTGCTGCTTGAGTTACTCATGGGCGGACTCCTTGACGGATGAAACGGGGTAACTGGAGAGATCGCGGGCGGCCACGATCTGGCCGTGGAACTGCTGTTTGACGATGGCCATCGCCTCTTTCTTGTGATTGAGGCCAACCCCCATCCAGTGGTTGAGCACCAGCAGCTTGGGGTTTACCTCGGCGGCAATTTTGGCCACCACAGATGGCTTGGCATGAAGCGAGGCGGAGACAGGGTCGGCCCCTTCGTGGATGGCGAGCGGCATCACCAGAATGTCGGCCCCCTTGGCAAACGGCACAAAGGCCGGGTTGCTGCCGTTCTGATCCGCCGAGATAACGATGGCTCCCTCGGCGCTCTCGATGCGATAGGCCAGACAGGGCACGTCACCGTGAGGAATGCCGAGCGCCGTGATGGTCAGCCCATCCTGCTGATAGACGGTGTGGGGCCGCGGGCTCTGGTAGGGCACATCGTGCAAGGTGATGGGGAAGAGGCCATCGGTGCCATCCTTGAAGCCGCTCAGGTAGGCATAAGCGCCCTTGTCCTTGTTGAAGAGGGCATCAAAGTAGCCGCTCATGCTGGGGAAGGCCGAGCCGGCCTCTGGCCCCGCCAGATCCAGCGGATCGCTGCGCTCGAAGAAGTAGGCTCCCTTGAGCAGGGCGGGCAGGTCGGTCACATGGTCGGTGTGAAAGTGGGTGATGCCGATAAAATCGACCTCTTCGAGCTTGGCCCCCGCCTGGCCGAAGCGCAGGTAGACGCCGCCACCGGCATCGATCAGGATGCGGGATTTCCCCTTCCACCAGATCACCTCGCTGGAGGAGGCACGCAGGTCGTCGGAGATGGGGCCGCCACTGCCGAGCACCTGCAGGGTGAAGGTTTTATCCAGTGGCGTCAGTTGTACCGGTTCGGCACAGGCCGGGGCGACGGTGAGCGCGCACCCGATGGCCAGCGCCACCGCTTTCAATGTCTGTTTCATATTGATTACCTGTCGGTTGGTTGTCGGTTGAAAGTGTGTCGTTTAAAGAGGGGGAGAGAGGGGCCGATGGCGACGAGTGAACGCCAGCCACCGGCCGTGGCGGGGCGCGAACCCCCGCCGTCAGTTGCCGTCCCGTTCGTCCGCCTGCCAGCGCGCTTCCAGCCAGAGCAGGTTGCACAGGCCCAGCAGCAGGGCGAATCCGAGACCCAAAATCCAGGTGAAGTACCACATAGCAGATCCCTTGAGGTCAGTAGAGTTGATGGCTGTCGCGCTTGATGCGGGCACGGTCGAGCTTGCCGCGCACCACTCGATAGACCCAGCCGGTGTAGCCCAGGTTGATCGGCATCAGCACCAGCACGAGGCCGAACATGATGGCCAGGGTCTTGTAGCTGGAGGTGCTGTCCCACAGGGTCAGGCTGCTGACGGCATCGAGGGATGAGGGCAGCACAAAGGGGAACAGGGCGATGGCCACCGAGCAGAGCATGGCGGCGCAGGCAATGGCGCTGGCCAGCAGCGCAATTCGGCCCCTCTCCAGCCAGGAGGCAATCCCGCTCACCAGCGGCGCCAGCGCCCCGATGATCGGCACCAGCCACAGCAGCGGATAGTCAAAATAGTTGCGCAGCCAGCCACCGGCGTGGGGGATCACCCCCTTCATCAGCGGGCTGATGGCAGCATTTGGGTCAAAAGGTTGTGTGCCGACACCGGTCAGCTGAAACCCTTGCAGATCCACCAGATGCCAGCCAGCCAGCAGATAGCAGAGGCTCACCAGCGGGGCCAGCAGGATGGCGATCCCCCGTGCGCGCAGCGCAGGGGTGCCGGTCACCTTGGCTTGCAGAAAACCGGCGCCGTGCAGCAGCAACAGGCTGATGGCAGTGGCCAGCACCGAGAGCAGCCAGCCCCAGTGGAAGTCGAACGCGCCGTAGTGCAGACGCAGCGCCGTGTCGAAGCGAAACGGCAGCCCCTCCATCACCAGACCGATAGCAGCACCGAGGATGAGCGCCGGTATCAGGCCACCTGCCACCAGCGCCCGATCCCACCAGCGGCGCCACGCCGGATCGGCCAGCTTGCTGCGATAGTCAAAGCCGACCGGACGCAGAAAGAGCCCGAGCAGCAGCACCACCATGGGGATGTAGAGCCCCGAGAAGGCGGCGGCATAGACCAGCGGCCAGGCGGCGAACAGGGCGCCGGCACCGGCAATCAGCCACACCTGATTGCCCTCCCACACCGGTCCCACGCTGTTGATCACCAGACGGCGGTCGTCGTCATCTTTCGACACCACCGGCAGCAGCATGGCGATGCCGAGATCGAAGCCATCCATCACGATAAAACCGACCATCATGAAGAGCACCAGCGCCCACCAGATGAGTTTCAGGGTTGCGTAATCCATCAGGCGATCCTCGCAAGTTCGGGTTGTTCACCGCTGTAGCGGCCGGTATGGAGAATGGCGGGCCCCTTGCGGATCACCCGGCGCAGCAGGAACAGCTCCACCACCAGCAACAGGGTGTAGATGGAACAGATGGCGATGAGACTGAACCAGAGCTGGCCCGGGGTAAGCAGGGAGACCGAGGCCGAGACTGGCAGCACGTCGCTGATAGTCCAGGGCTGGCGACCGAACTCGGCCACAAACCAGCCCGCCTCGATGGCGATCCAGGGCAGCGGAATGCTCCAGAGCAGGGTCTTGAGCAGGCGTGGCGAGTCTTGCAGCCGGTTGCGGCAGAGCTGGACAAAGCTCACCACCATCAGCCCCAGCATTGCGACGCCCAACCCCACCATCAGACGAAAACCGAAGAAGAGCGGCGCGACCTGCGGGATGGAGTCCTCCACCGCCTTGGCGATCTCCGCCTCCCCCGCCTTGGCGATATTGCTGGCATAGGGGGTGAGCAGCAGACCGTAGCCGAGATCCTTGCCGTGTTTGGCAAACAGCGCCCGGTTTTCGGCAGAATCGTTACCGGCGCGGATCTCTTCGAGAGCACCGGACGCCACCATGCCGCTGCGAATGCGCGCCTCGTGCTGCACCTTGAGATCCTTGATGCCGGTCACCGCCTCATCGAGGGAGCGAGTGGCGATGATCCCCATCAGATACGGGATCTTGATGGCGGCGTGAGTGGTCTCCTCCTGCTGATCCGGGAAGCCGAACAGGGTGAAGGAGGCAGGCGCCGGCTCGGTGTGCCACTCCGCCTCGATGGCGGCGAGCTTCACCTTCTGCACCTCGCCGGTGCGATAGCCCGACTCATCCCCGAGCACGATGACCGAGAGGATGGCCGCCAGTCCGAAGCCGGAGGCGATAGCGAAGGAGCGCAGGGCAAACTGCACCTCGGTCTTGCGCAGCAGATACCAGCTGCTCACCCCCATCACGAACATGGAGGCGGCCACATAGCCCGCCGCAACGGTGTGAACGAACTTCACCTGCGCCACCGGGTTAAACAGCACGGCGGCGATATCCACCAGCTCCATCCGCTGGGTCAGCAGGTTGAACTCGGCCCCCACCGGGTTTTGCATCCAGCCATTGCCGATCAGGATCCAGAGCGCCGAGAGATTGGAGCCGAGCGCCACCAGCATGGTCACCAGCAGGTGCTTGCCGCGGGAGAGCTTGTCCCAACCGAAGAAGAAGAGCCCCACCAGGGTCGATTCGAGGAAGAAGGCCATCAGCCCCTCGATGGCCAGCGGAGTACCGAAGATGTCCCCCACATAGTGGGAGTAGTAAGCCCAGTTGGTGCCGAACTGAAACTCCATGGTGATCCCCGTGGTGACCCCCATGACGAAGTTGATGCCAAACAGTTTGCCCCAGAAGCGGGTGATGTCCTGATAGATCACCTTGCCGGTCATCACATAAGCCGACTCGGCGATCACCAGGATCCAGGACAGCCCCAGGGTGAGGGGGACAAACAGGAAGTGGAACAGGGCCGTGGCGCCAAATTGCAGGCGCGACAGGCTGACCACGTCATCCGGATTGATCATGCGTCACTCTCTTTTGTTGTATTTGCCTTGCACGTTTCATGCAGGACAAGTACACCACGGGTCATGACACCTATAACAGATGCAGTTATAGTGAATAGCACCTATAACAGTTGATCCAGATCATGCCTCTTTACCAACAACTGGCCGAACGCCTGAGCCGCGAAATCGATGACGGCATCTGGCAACCGGGGGAGCGCATCCCCTCCATCCGCCAGAGCTGCAAGACCCACAACCTCAGCCCGATGACGGTGCTGCAGGCCTATCAGCTGCTGGAGAGTCAGGGGCGGATCCTCGCCCGCCCCCAGTCCGGTTACTACGTCAAGGCCGCCTCGCCAAAGGTGGCGCACCACACCCCGAGCCAGACTCACTACAGCGGCTCGGTGGATATCAACGATCTGGTGTTCGAGGTGTTGCAGGCGAGCAAATCGCGGGCGTTGGTGCCCCTTGGCATGTCGGTGGCCGACCCGACCCTGTTCCCCCATCCCCAGCTCGGGCGGGCACTGGCCAGCTGCATGCGCAAGCTCGACCCTTTCAGCACGGTGGCCGACCTGCCCCCCGGCAACGAGGCGCTGCGCCGCGCCATCGCCCAGCGCTACGCCAGCGACGGGGTCGCCATCAACCCGCAGGAGATCATCATCACCACCGGTGCCATGGAGGCGCTCTCTCTCAGTCTGCAGGTGCTGACCGAGCCCGGTGACTGGGTGGTGGTGGAGTCCCCCACCTTCTATGGCGCCCTGCAGGCTATCGAGCGGCTGAAGCTCAAGGCGGTGGAGATCCCAGTGATCCCCGGGGTGGGCATCGATCTGGCGCTGTTGGAAGATGCCCTCAGCCAGATGCCGATCAAGGCGTGCTGGCTGATGGGCAATGTGCAGCACCCGCTGGGCCACACCATGCCCGATGCGCACAAACAGGGGCTGATGGCGCTGCTCAACGCCCACAAGGTGCCGCTGGTGGAGGATGACGTCTATGCCGAGGTCTACTTTGGCCGCGAGCGCCCCAAGCCCATCAAGCACTGGGATCAGCGCGGTGACAGCCTGCTCTGCAGCTCCTTTTCCAAGTGTCTGGCACCGGGCTTTCGGGTCGGCTGGGTGGTAGCGGGGCCCCATGCCGAGCGGATCCAGCGGCTGCAGCTGATGTCCACCCTCTCCACCAATGTGCCGAGCCAGCTGGCACTGGCCGAGATGCTGCGCCAGGGCGGGGTCGATGCCCACTTTCGCCGCTTGCGCCACACTCTGGCCCAGCGCCAGCAGCAGATGCGAGCCGCGCTGCAGCGACTGCTACCAAGCGAGGTGCGGCTCTCCTCCCCCGATGGCGGCTACTTTCTCTGGCTGGAGTTTCCGCCCCGCCTCGACAGCCGCGCCCTCCACGCCATGGCGCTCGATTGCGGCTTCTCCATCGCCCCCGGCGCCCTCTTCTCCAGTCAGGGGCAGCACAACCACTGCCTGCGCCTCAACAGCTCCCATCCCTGGAGCGAGCAGCTGGAGCAAGCCCTCACCCGGCTGGCGGCACTGATTGCCGCACAACTCGGTGAAAAGTAACGTGGCAAAGAGCCGCTGACGAAACGAACAAAGGCCCGTAACGGGCCTTTGTGGTTGGGGAGTGACGCACCTTGGTTCGCCATAAAAAACTGATCATCTGGCCATGATCTGTGACTGTACCTTGAAGCCCAGCGCCTCGTAGAGCGCTTGGGCACGCTCGTTGAAGGCCATCACCTCCAGCCGGATTTGGTGAGCATCACGGGCCTTGGCCCACTCATCGCAATGGGCGATCAGCACCTTGCCAATCCCGCGGGAGCGGTGCTGCTCATCCACCACCACCGAGCCGATGCGGCAGATCGGCGCACGGGTGAGAAAAGGCACGCTCTCATTGATGTCTATCCGCGCCGTCAAAAAGCCCACCACCCTGCCATCCTGCTCGGCAACGCAGAACAGACGCCCTTCCGCGCCGATGGCGCTCAGCAAAAATGCCCGTTCCTCTGTCGAAGGGGGGCAGAACACTTCGGGATAGTGCTGATGGTGGATCTCTCCTATCTGCCGGTTCAGCTCGACAATGGCGTCGATATCCAGTGCTGTTGCCTTGCGTATCTCCAACGGTTGCTCCTTGCAAAAATGGTGATGGTCCTGCGCCATCTTAGAGGCTGTGCCCCGCAATCCAAATAGGCTCATCCGCATCTTTTTTCAGGCAGCAGAAACAACAACGCCCCTTGAGCGGGGCGTTATAGGCAATCCATGGCGGTGAGGGATATCAGGCGGGGGCGTTAAGTTGGGCCACCTGCCGCTCGATGCTCCCTTTGAGGTTGTCATCGAGCTTGAGGGCGCGCGCCAGTTCGTCGAGATAGCCTCGCTCCATAAAATGATCCACTTCGATGGCGAGCAGGGAGGCGAGATAGACCTCGGTGGCCAGCTCCATGTCGGTCACTTCCCGCGCCAGCGCGTGGGGATCGAGGGGGCGGGCCAGCTCGGCGTCAATCCAGCGGGCGACATCGCTCTGGCCCTGTTCGGTCAGGTATTCCTGAATTTTCTGGCGCTCGGCGCCGTCGATATGGCCATCGGCCCGGGCCGCGGCCACCATGGCGCGCACCAAAAGCGCCGCGCGGGCATCCAGCGCATTGCCTTCCAGCCCACTGATGGGATGGGTGGGCTGGGCGGGCGCCGCCTGCTGGGCCTGCCAATCCTGATAGAGCTTGTAGGCCAGCCCGCCAAGGGCCGCAGCGCCGCCCACGGCAGCGGCCTTGCCGCCATATTTGCGCACTTTTTTATTGCCCAGCAGCAGACCGAGCGCACCACCGGCCAGCGCCCCCTGCATCTGCCCCTTGCGCTTGTCTCCGCCTTCGTTGAGCCAGCCTTTGCCAGCCCCCAACAACTGTTCCAGCATCTGTTTCATGGTGTCACTCCTGCGGCTATGTTCCCGTCGATAGAGCCAGATAGTGACCCCGCCCCCCTGAATCGGGGATGAACCCTTGACCGGGCAGGCCGATGGGGCAAAGCTCAGGGAAACCCTTCAGGCAATAAGGATGTAACTGTGCCCAATCGCGAACTGACCCTGCAATTTCTGGCCGAACCCTCCGACGTCAATTTCGGCGGCAAGGTACACGGCGGCATGGTGATGAAGTGGATCGATCAAGCGGGCTATGCCTGCGCCGCTGGCTGGTGCGGCGGCTATGCGGTGACCGTCTATGTGGGGGGGATCCGCTTTTTGCGCCCCATCCAGATTGGCCAGCTGGTAGAGGTTCACGCCCAAGTGATCCACACCGGCACCACCAGCATGCATCTGGCGGTGGATGTCTACAGCCGCCCCCCCACCGACACCGAGCGCCACAAGACTACCCACTGCATCATCATCTTTGTGGCGATGGATGAGCAGGGCAAGCCGACCCCGGTGCCTCAGTGGCAGCCGGTGAGCGAGAGCGATCTGCAGTTGCAGCAGTACGCCAAAAAGCTCATTGCCCTGCGCGAGGAGATCGACAAGGAGATGCGTCAACACCTCTGACCTTGGTGCCTCACAACCCGACAGAGCGGGCGCTTTCGGCCAACGACGGCGCCCCTGTATAATCCCCCCTCTTCCCGCAACCGGAACCCTGCCCATGTCACTGGAAACTGCCCCGCCCGAGGTAAAACTCGCGGTGGATCTGATTGAACTGCTGGAAACCAATGAGCTGGCCCCCGAGCTGGTGCTGGCGGCGCTGGCCATCGTAAAAAATGACTACGAGCGCAAGCTGGCGGAGGGGAAGGATCACTGATCCCTCCCCGCACTTTTTCCGCCTTATCTTGCCGACGTCAGTTTTTCCCCACAGAAGTTTTTCCCCACATAGCCACTCACTGCGGCCCCATCACCTCGTCGCACAGGGCGATCAGGGCCGCGCTCAAACGGGTGAGCGGCTCGCTCCCGCTTCCTCCGGCATGCAGCGCCAGCTCCACCGACGCCACCTTGGGCCACTGGGTCAGGGCCAACTGATCGGCGGGCATCAGCCGCTTGGGCAGCAAACTCACGCCAATGCCTGCACTCACCGCCCCCTGCAAACTGGCAAGGCTGGCGCTGACATAGGCGATACGCCAACGCCGACCGAGGCCATCGAGCGCCTCGGTCATCTGCCGCCGATAGAGCCCTTCGCTCGGGAATACCACCAGCGGCAGCGGATCCCGTTCCCGTGCGGGCCAGTCGCGACTGTCGACCCAGACCAGCGGCTCGCGCCAGCTGGCAAGGGGCGAACCCTGCCCCCGCGTCTGTTTGACCAGCGCCAGATCCAGCTCTCCCGCCTCGAAGCGCTGCCAGATCTCGTGGCTCAGGCCGCTTTGCACCTCCAGCCGCACCTCGGGGTAGTCGCGGGCAAAGGCGGCCAGTACCGGGGTGATGGCACCGGCGGCGAAATCCTCCGGCACCCCGAGGCTGAGGGACACGCTCCCCTCGCTCACCTGCTCCTCGGCCTGTGCCAGCAGCGCCAGAATGCGGCGGGCCAGCCCCAGCAATTTTTCCCCCTCCGCCGTCGCCACCACCTGACGGCCAGCACGATCGAGCAGCGGGCAGCCAAGCTGCTGCTCAAGGCGGCGGATCTGCTGGCTGATGGTGGATTGGGTCAGATGGACCCGTTCACCGGCGCGGGTAAAGCTGCCGGTGTCGATAATGGCGACAAAACTGCGCAGTAACAGGGGATCCAGCATGGGGCACTCCATTTACAAAACCACTGAAACCCATTCTATCATTTAATTTCCAAATGGTTTGTTTCGCCGCTAGGCTGGCGCTTTTGCCTCCTTTGACGGTGATCTGCCATGTTCAGCCCCGATGACTCCGCGTCCCGAAAGCCCCCTGTCTCTCTCAGAACCGGAAACAGCACCCGATGAATCAACGAAATGCGGATCAACCCGTAGGCCAGACTGCCCTGCTGGTGCTGGTGATCCTGATTGGCCTTAACCTGCGCCCCTTTCTTACTGCCATCGGCCCGTTGAGCGGCGAGATTGGCCGCGCCCTGTCGCTGGGGATGGACACCCTGGCCTGGCTCACCCTGCTGCCGCTCTGGCTCATCGGGATTGGTGTGCTGCTCACCCCCAGCCTGCGTCGGCGCACCAGTGCGCGCCAACTGCTGGGGGCCGCCCTGCTGCTACTCGGCATTGGCAGCGCTATGCGCTTCGATGCCCAGAGCGGCGCCCTGCTGATCGCCAGCGCCGCGCTTTGTGGATTGGGCTCGGCACTGGTACAGGGGGTGCTGCCCGCACTGATCAAGCAGGCCTTCGCCCACAAGGTACCGCTGGTGATGGGGATCTTCTCCGCCTGCATGATGGGGGGCGGGGCATTGGGGGCCAGCCTTACCCCAAGGCTGGCGGCGAGCCTCGACTGGTCGCAGGCGCTGGCGCTCTGGAGCCTGCCGGTGCTGCTGGCCCTCATCTGGCTAGGGTGGAAAGTGCGTCTGCCACGGGCCGCCGCGGTCACCATTCCCCACGGCGAGCAGCGGCTGATCACCTTGCCCCGCAGCTGGTTGCTGATCGTCTGCTTTGGCATCATCAACAGCGGTTACGGCATCGTAGTGGCCTGGCTGGCCCCCGCCTATATGGCGCAAGGGTGGAGCGCCGCGCAGGCGGGCGAGCTGGTCGCCTGGCTGGCACTGGCGCAGACCGCCAGTGGCCTCGGCTTGCCGCTACTGGCGGCGCGCAGTCAGGATCGGCGGCCGTGGATGGGCCTTGCCATCGCCATGCAGCTGGCGGGATTTGCCGGCCTCTGGCTGGCGCCAGCCAGTGCCCCCATTCTCTGGTGCATGCTGTGCGGCGCCGGTCTTGGCGGCAGCTTTTCCCTCATCATGGTGATTGCGCTCGATCACCTGCCCGACCCGCGCCGCGCCGGCACCCTGAGCGCCCTGATGCAGGGCTTCGGCTTTATGCTGGCCGCCACCGGCCCCTGGGTGGCGGCGCGGCTCTATCACTATGTGGGCGACTTTGCGGCCGCCTGGCAGTGGCAACTGGGAGGATTGCTGCTGATGAGCCTGCTGGTAGTGCGCCTCGACCCGCGCCACTACCCTCGCGTCATGGGGCTACCGACCGCCAGCGAGCCGTCCCTTTCGGCGCCCCTCCCAACCAGCTCTGCGGCCCAAAACAACACACCGGCCTGAGGCCGGTGTGTTGGAGATAATAGTGTTGGGGATAACCGTATTGGGGATGACAAGGTAGGCTGACGCCACTCAGGGGAGCAACTCAGCGCCCCTTCTTCTGCCGTCCGGTGTTAGCGGTGCGCGGCTTGCCAGCGGCCGGTTTGCCACCCTTGGGTGCCCCTTTGCCAGCACCGCCCTTGTTGGCAGCACCTTTGCCCGCGCCACCCTTGCCCACCGGCAGCTTCTTCTCGAAGGCTTCCGGGCCCGGCACATTGGGACGCCCGCCAATCTCGTGATCATCATCGCGGCGCGGCTTCTTGCCCTGCCCCGGTTTGGCGGTTTGCGCCGCAGGGGCCTTGGCCGCCTTCGGCTTGTCGCCTTTGGCCGGTTTCACCTCGGAGGAGGAGTCCTCAATCAGCTTGAACAAATCGATCAGCTCATCGTCGGTCAGATCGCGCCACTCGCCCACCGGCAGCCCCTTGAGGCTGACGTTCATGATGCGGATGCGCTCCAGCTTGGTCACTTCAAAACCGAAGTACTCGCACATGCGGCGGATCTGGCGGTTAAGCCCCTGCACCAGGGTGATGCGAAAGACGAACGGCGCCTCTTTCTTCACCTTGCACTTCTTGGTCACAGTACCGAGGATCGGCACCCCGGCCGCCATGCCGCGTACAAACTCGTCGGTCACCGGCTTGTCGACGGTCACCAGATACTCTTTCTCGTGATCGTTACCCGCCCGCAGGATCTTGTTGACCAGATCGCCGTGGTTGGTGAGGAAAATCAGCCCCTGCGAATCCTTGTCGAGCCGCCCGATGGGGAAGACCCGGGTGCTGTGGTTGACGAAATCGACGATGTTGTCCTTCTCGCCCGCCTCCGTGGTACTGACGATGCCCACCGGCTTGTTGAGGGCGATCAGCACCAGACTGTCCGCCTCGCGCGGCTCGATCACCTGACCGTTCACCTTGACCAGATCGCCAACCTGCACCTGATCACCGATCCCGGCCCGCTTGCCGTTGATAAAGACGTGGCCCTGCTCGATAAAGCGGTCGGCCTCGCGGCGCGAGCAGATGCCACTCTCGCTGATGTATTTGTTCAGGCGCATGGATTCGTTAGCCAGCATGGATCACCTGCCACAGGTTCTGGGCCGCGCCCGGTTGTGCCATCGCCTGTTCCGGCTGCGCCGGGGAGGCTGTCTGCTGCATCAGCCAATTCACTACGTCAAAGTTCTGCATACCATTCCATCTTCAAAAAAGGCCAATGCCAGCTTATCTATCAAAAAACGCCGCTACAGTAGCATAATTGCCCTCTTTCAGGGGCAGATAGTTGCAAGGTCGCAGCGCCCAAGCAGGCATCTGCGGACAAGTTCACGCCGCCAGATGGCCCGCGATGCAGCCTTCGAACGGCCAGCCTGATGCCAACAGCCAGCGCGGCCGAACGCCATCAACTATACATATCACCTTGTTTCCATTAGGCTTTAAGCCGGTTGGCTGCGCCCAATGTGCTGCGCCAAACTCACCCGCCCAAATGCGGCTTCACCTCTATCGCCAAGGATTGCACCATGCTGGCTCACACTCGCCGCCTTGTTCGCCGTGCTCTGCTGACCCTGTTGCTGCTGTTGCTGACCGCATGGGCGGTGATCGCCTACTTCGCCTGGCAGGCAGCGCCGCTGCAGCTGTGGCACACAGTGGTGCCCCCCGAACTCAGCGCCGATGAGCTCGACAGCAGCGACTGGCAAGCCTATCTGACCCGCGAAGCAGAGCTGTTCGAGCTGGTGGCCACCGAGGTGGTTGCCAAGACGCCGCCGGAGCAGCAACTGGCCAGCAATCGCTACTATCAGGACGCCCCCATCAACCCCGCCCGCTTTCAGCAGAACTGGAACCGCTCCTACCTGCTGCGCCCCGAGGGGGAAGTCAAAGGGGTGGCGGTGTTGCTGCACGGCCTGACCGACTCCCCCTACAGCCTGCGCCATCTGGCCAGACGCTATCAGCAGCAGGGCTTTATCGCGCTGGGGCTGAGGCTCCCCGGCCACGGCACCGTGCCCGCGGGCCTCGTGGATGTGGATTGGGAGACCTGGCTGGCCGCCACCCGACTGGCGGTGCGGGAGGCCAGATTGCTGGCGCCGGGCAAGCGGCCGCTGCATCTGGTTGGCTTTTCCAACGGCGGCGCGCTGGCGGTGAAATATGCGCTCGATGCGCTGGCCGACCCGAGTGGTGCGCTGGCAAAACCGGATCGGCTGGTGCTGATCTCCCCGATGATCGGGGTGACCCGCTTTGCCCGCTTCGCCGGGCTAAAGGCCGTGCCTGCCCTGCTGCCCGCCTTTGCCAACGCCGCCTGGCTCGACACCATGCCGGAGTTCAACCCGTTCAAATACAACTCGTTTCCGGTCAACGGGGCGCACCAGTCCTATCGCCTGACTCACGCCATCCAGCAGCAGGTGCGCCAGCTGGCCGCCAGTGGCGAGCTGGCGGCGTTTCCCCCCGCCCTCACCTTCCAGTCGGTGATGGACTACACCGTCAGCACCCGCTCCATCATTGCCGATCTCTACCACTACCTGCCGGCCAACGGCAGCGAACTGGTGCTGTTTGATATCAACCGCAGCACCCTGTTTGGCCCGCTGATGAGCTCGGCCTCCGAGCTGGCGCTGCACCGCTTGCTGCCAAACGCCCCTCAGCACTATCGCCTCACCGTGGTGGGCAATGTGGAACCCACCTCCCCCGCGACGCAGGCCAGAACGCTGGCCAGCGCCGACCAGCCTGAGCATATCCGTCCGCTGGGTATCGACTATCCCAAGGAGATCTACTCCCTCTCCCACGTGGCGCTCCCCTTCCCGATGGACGACCCCCTCTATGGCATGGCGGCGCGCCCGGAGCAGCGGGAGCAATACGGCATCAATCTCGGCGGTCTGGCCCTGCGCGGCGAGCGCGGGGTGCTGATCGTCAACCCCGGCGCCCTCACCCGCACCTCCTCCAACCCCTTCTACCCCTATCTGCAGCAGCGGGTAATGGAGACCCTCACCGCCCCTCCCGTCGTCCGGCCTGCCGCCGTAATCCCTGCCAACAGCGGTCAACCTGATGCGGCCTATCAGGCAGAAGTGGAGCAGTTTTTACAGGAGAGCGACGAGAGCAGCTCGCCTTTCTAGGGCGTCTCTGCCAGATCGGCCAAGCGGCCGACGGTGCTTGGCGCGATAGCGATACGAGAAAGGGGCCGTCAATTGACGGCCCCTTTCTATTGATGATGGCGATGGGAGTGATGACTTGGTGGGCTCAGGGATAGATGCTCACTTCTATCAGATTCTGATCCGGGTCGAGGAAATAGGGTGATTCTGATAGGTGTTGCACCGTCAGGCGCCGCGCCAACCCTGTCAGGGGTAGATGCTGACCTCAATCAGGTTCTGGTCAGGGTCGAGGAAGTAGATTGATTCTATCGGCCCGCAGGCGCCGCTTTTGGTCACCGGCCCCTCGACAATCTCCACCCCGTGGCAGGCAAGCTGGGCCATCACCTGCTCCAGCGGCCAGCGGGTGATAAGGCAGACATCCCCCGACCCCACCTGCGCCCGATTGCGCGGCTCCTGCCCCAGCAGTTGCAGATTGATCTTCTGGTTGCCAAACCCTACCGCCCGGCGCCCCGCACCGAAGGTGATGGCCTCCATATTGAGCACCGAACTGTAAAATTCCACGGCCCGTTCGATATCACTGACCGTCAATACCAGATGGTCGATATGGCTGATCATGATTCCCTCCTGGTGGTGATCTGGCTGATGTGACCGGCATATACCCGCAAACATTCGACTGTTGCCGCCACGGCGGGCAACCCCATCATACCCGGCAAGGGGAAACCCATGTGTGCCGTGGTGCGCAAAGCGAGCGCAAATGATCTGGTCAGATAAATTCGCGTTACTGCACCGCTGCGCACGCTTTATCCCGCTGGGCCAGCAGGGCTTCATCGTCACTGTCCATTGCCGCCAGAATCGCCTGATTGCAGGCGCGCTCCGCCAGCTTGGCAGGACTCTGCTTGGCATCCCCAATCTCTGCAATCATCGGCCGATAACTGATGGCAGCCGAGCAGTACATGGTGCGAAATTTGGGCAGTTGCCAACTGTTGTCATCCTGCCGGGTCAGGTCATCACACAGCTTGTGAAACAGGGCGGACGCCTTGACCGTGCACTGGCTAAAGCGCCGCACATCCTGCTGGTAGGGACGACACACGCTCGGCTGCTGGATCTGCCACAGCTGAAAAGAGAACGGGACCGACTCCCCCTCATACTGCACCACCAACGTCTTGGCCTCGGTGCCATAGATATCCGCAACCTGCTGCTGTACCAGATTGAGATAAGCCGAAAAAAGATAGGAAACCGGATCCATCACCACCTCCCTGTGGTTGTCACTGCTGGGCTTTATTACCGAAAACCGGGGTGATTTTCAAACGAGTAACAGGCGACAACAGCTTACTGATTTGGTTGGAAAAAATGATACTCTTCTCGCCACCCTCATGTACAACGTTCAAGGCTAAAGTGCGATGCAACAATGCGGTATTTATGAACAACTCATTACTCAACTGCTGACATCTCGACTCGACCGCGAGCGCTTTTACGTAGGGGAACGCCAACTTGAACCTGCCGAAGCGGCAGTTTGGTTATCCAGATTTCTGAGCCGGGTTTTGGAATATGCGGTGGGCTCGGTAACTGGAGAGGATCAGCTGCAACGGCAGATTGAACTGGCTAACCAGTTATTGCTTTGGCTAAAGGATCGCACCCAAGACCCAGACTTTATTGGCGAGAACCTCATCGATAGTCAGGGAAAAATTCTGACAGCATTCTACCAGTTGGATAACCCCATCTCCGCCAATTTAAAGCAATATGCCGAGGATATTTTCCCTCTGACAGGTCTCACTCAGAGCGAACTGTTTTGTGGCAGCAATGCGGGTTTGTCGATGGAGTCGGAGATTAAACGGGAAATTTTATCGGCAGATAGCATCTGCTGGTTGGTCTCATTTATTAAATGGGCAGGTATCCGGATTTTCCGTCATGAGCTGGAAGAGTTCACTCGCAGCGGCCGCCAATTAAAAGTAATTACTACCTCTTATATGGGGGCGACCGATGCCAAGGCAGTTGAATTTTTAGCCAACCTCCCCAATGCCGAAGTCAAACTCAGCTATAACACCCAGCGTGAGCGGTTGCATGCCAAGAGCTATCTCTTTTGCCGAAATACCGGCTTTCATACCGGCTATATAGGTTCCTCCAATCTCTCTCACTCTGCCCTCACCAGCGGTTTGGAGTGGAACCTAAAAATCACCTCGCAAGAGATCCCTCATATTATCGAGAAATCCCTGAGTACCTTTGAAACCTATTGGGAATCCGATGATTTTGAGCTGTTTGATGGCAAGCTCGAAAGCCGTACAAAATTGCAGCATGCGCTGCAAGAGGCCCGTGGGGATGGGGACAAAAATAGCCCTGCCTATTTCTTTGATATCACGCCGTTTCCCCATCAACTGGAGATCCTTGAACAATTGGCGATGGAGCGCGCTTTACACCAGCGCTTCCGTAACTTGGTGGTTGCGGCCACCGGTACAGGGAAAACCCTGATCTCCGCTTTTGATTTTGCGCGTTTTTTGAAAACCAAACCCGATGCCAAGTTTCTGTTTGTCGCCCACAAAGAGGAGATCTTGCGCCAAGCATTAGCCTCGTACCGCGGAGTGCTCAAGCAATCCAATTTTGGCGAACTCTTGGTCGGCGGCACCGTGCCAACCCACTACCGTCAACTATTTGCCTCGGTGCAATCCTTGAATAACCAGCTGGCTAATTTACGTCTTAGCCCAGACTATTTCGATTACATCGTCATTGATGAGGTTCACCATATTGCTGCGGCCAGTTATCGTGGTTTGCTCGCCGCCTTTGAACCTCACATTCTGTTGGGATTAACCGCAACGCCAGAGCGCCATGATGGCGATGATATTCTTGCCGACTTTTGTGGTGTCATCGCAGCAGAGATCCGCTTGCCCGAGGCCATCAATCGTCGCCATCTCTGTCCGTTCCAATATTTTGGTATCGATGATGATACTGACTTGCGCCAAGTGGCTTGGAAAAATGGCCGTTATGACATCACTGAGCTCACCAATATCTATACCCACAATCAGCAGCGGGTACAGAAGATAGTCCAGAGCCTCAATGAGATCGTCACCGATATTACCAAGATCAAAGCGCTGGCATTTTGTGTGAGCCGTGAACATGCCGATTTTATGTGCAAAGCATTTTTATTGAAGGGCATCAAGGCTGACATCCTCACCAGCGATAATCGAGACGAGCGGCATAGTAAACAACAAGATTTGCGCACTGGGGTTATCAATATTCTCTGCGTGGTGGACATCTTCAACGAAGGGGTTGATATCCCGGAAGTCGATACCTTGCTGTTTTTACGACCAACGGAAAGTCTCACCATCTTCTTACAGCAATTAGGGCGCGGCCTGCGGCTGGCGAGCGATAAAGAGTGCTGCACCGTGTTGGATTTTGTTGGCAATGCCCGTGCTGAGTATGACTTTGCCCAGAAATTTCGGGCACTGGTGGGTAAAACTAATAAGGCGATCAGCCACGAGATCAAACAGGGCTTCCCTCACGCCCCCTTGGGCTGCCGCATCGAACTCTCAAAACAGACCCAAGAGTTAATTCTGAGCAATATCAAGAAGGCGACTCTCAATACCTCGCGCCTCATGGGCCTGATCCGCCGTTTCTCACAGGATTGCGATTTACCTCTGACACTGGCGAACTTTTTGAAGTTCTACCCTCACATTAGCCTTGAGGAGATCTACAAGCGCGGCAATTGGAGCACCTTGGTCAAACAGGCCCGCAACCATACCATTTCTGAAATGAGCGATGAGAAGCTGTCGACCCTCTACACCCGGGCCATCAAAACCCGGCTATTGGGCTGCGATGCGCTCCATTACTTGAACTTCTTACAAACCTTAGTGGAAAGCGCCTTTACCTTAACGGCTGAGCACGATGAGCGGATGGCCTTGATGTGCCATTACGACTTCTGGCAACAGAGCGGCCCCACTGCAGGCTTTAGCTCCTTGGCGCACAGCCTGAAACAACTCAATCAACCAGAGTTAAGGGCCGAGCTGGCAGATCTGTTACCCATGCTGATCAACCGGGTGCAGCACGAACAAAGCGCCATGCCAAACCTTCCCGGTAATCCGCTGCAACTGCATGCTCGCTATGCCAGAGAGCAGGTGCTGGTTGGCTTTGGCGCGACCACCTTCGCGCAGCAACCCACAGCTCGCGAAGGGGTCTATGTCATCGCAGAGCAAAATATCGAGTTGCTGTTCGTTACCTTGAACAAAACGGAACAGCACTTCTCCCCCACTACCCGTTATCACGACTACGCCATCAACGAGTCGCTGTTTCATTGGCAGAGCCAAAACAGCGCTCGCCCAGAACGGGGGAAGGGGCTGAGTTACATAAACCACAGGGCAGAGGGTAAGCGCGTGTTTCTGTTCGTTCGTGAGCAGAGCAAAGATGAATTTGGCCGCACCCTTGGCTTTGTGAACTTTGGTGAGGTGGAGTACGTATCCCACACTGGCAGCCAACCGATGAACATTAAATGGCGTCTCACTACTCCGATGCCGCCATTTATGTGGAAAGAGGCCGCCAAACTGGCTGTTGGTTAGTAAGGCTTCTCACCCGGTGGGAAGATGACGCAAAACCCACCGGATTCTCGCCCAAAACCCCGGCTAAATTATCCAGTTGCATAATAACCATGCGGCCTTGCGGTTGTTTAACTGGCCCTAACGTCAGATAATACCGCCCGCCTTCAAACCCCGATAACCCGACTTTCAGTGACGGTAATTGATGACTGAGTACCTGCTTTTATTGATCGGCACCGTGCTGGTTAACAACTTCGTGCTGGTGAAATTCCTCGGCCTCTGCCCCTTTATGGGGGTCTCCGGCAAGCTGGAAACCGCCATCGGCATGGGGCTGGCTACCACCTTCGTGATGACCCTCGCCAGTGCCAGCTCCTATCTGGTGGAGCACTATATCCTGCTGCCGCTGGATATCGCCTATCTGCGCACCCTCGCCTTTATTCTGGTGATCGCCGTGGTGGTGCAGTTTACCGAGATGGTGGTGCGCAAGAGCAGCCCGACCCTCTATCGCCTGCTGGGGATCTTCCTGCCCCTCATCACCACCAACTGCGCGGTGCTCGGGGTGGCGCTGCTCAGCATCAATGAGCGACACGATTTTATACAGAGCGTGATCTACGGCTTTGGCGCCGCCACCGGCTTCTCACTGGTGTTGATCCTGTTTGCCGCCATGCGCGAGCGTCTGGTCGCCGCCGATGTGCCCGCACCGTTTCGCGGGGTGTCGATTGCCATGATCACCGCCGGTCTGATGTCGCTGGCCTTTATGGGCTTTACCGGCCTTATCAAGATATAACCATGATCCATATTCTCTTTGCCATTCTGGTGCTCACCCTGCTGGCGCTGGCGTTCGGGATTATCCTGGGCTTTGCCGCCGTCAAGTTTCATGTGGAAGCAGACCCCATCGTCGATCAGCTCGATGCCCTGCTGCCCCAGACCCAGTGTGGCCAGTGCGGCTATCCCGGCTGCAAACCCTACGCCGAGGCGCTCGCCAACGGCGATCAGATCAACAAGTGCGTACCCGGTGGCGAGGCCACCATGCGCAAGATTGCCGATCTGATGGGGGTCGAACCCCAGCCACTGGGTGGCAGTGACGAGGCCGCAGTGCCGGTCAAGAAGGTCGCCTTTATCCATGAAGATCAGTGCATCGGCTGCACCAAGTGCATTCAGGCCTGCCCGGTGGACGCCATCGTCGGCGCCACCAAGGCGATGCATACCGTGATTGCCAACGAGTGCACCGGTTGCGATCTCTGTGTTGATCCCTGCCCGACCGACTGCATCGAGATGATCCCGGTGCCCTCCACGGTCGATAACTGGAAGTGGGATCTCAATAACGTGCATGTTCCGGGCAAGATTCCGGTCAAGATAGTGGAATAAACAGCGGAGCAACCATGCATTCCTTACTCGAACGTATCAAAGCCGGCACGCTCTGGGACTTTCACGGTGGCATTCACCCCGCCGACAACAAGCTGCAATCAAGCCAGAGCCCGGTAGTAGACGCCGGTCTACCGCCGCGCCTCATTATTCCGCTGCGCCAGCACGCAGGCCCCGCCGGCGATCTGCTGGTGCAGGTGGGCGACAAGGTCAAGAAGGGTCAGCCGCTGACCCGTTATGCCAAGGGGCGGGTCGTCCCTGTCCATGCCTCCACCTCCGGCACCATCACCGAGATTGGCAACCACACGGTTGCCCACCCCTCTGGGCTCGGCGATCTCTGTGTCATTCTCACCCCGGATGGGGAAGATGAATGGGGCGAGCGCAATGGCAAAGCCGATTACTGGAATCTGGAGCGGGGCGAGCTGCTCGAGCGCATTCAGCAAGCGGGGGTGGCGGGCCTTGGCGGCGCCGTATTCCCGACCCACAGCAAGCTCGATGGCCGCGGCCAGCTCACCGAGATCCTGATCGTCAACGGGCTGGAGTGCGAACCCTATATCACCACCGACGATCGGTTGATGCAGCAATACGCCGACGAGATCATGGATGGCATCCGGGTGCTCAAGCACCTGCTCAAACCGAAACTCACCCTGATCGGGGTGGAAGACAACAAGCCCGAGGCGATCGGGCAACTGACCCGCCACGCCACCGATGAAGATGTGCTGGTCAAGACGGTGCCGACCAAGTACCCCTCCGGCGGTGCCAAGCAGACCATCGAGCTGCTCACCGGCCGTCAGGTGCCCAAGGGTGGCCGCGCGGTCGATATTGGCATCATGGTGCTCAACGTCGCCACCGTGTTTGCCATCAAGCGCGCCATTATCGACGGCGAACCGCTGATCGAGCGGATCGTTACCCTCACCGGCGACAGCTTCAAAAAGCCCGGCAACGCCTGGGTGCGCCTCGGTACGCCGGTGCGCTGGCTGTTGCAGCGTTTCGAACTGCAACCGGAAGCGGAGCAGCGGGTGATCATGGGTGGCCCTATGATGGGCTTTACCCTGCCCCACGCCATGGTACCTGTGGTCAAGGCCACCAACTGCCTGCTGGCGCCGACGCAGGCTGAACTGCCCGCCCCCGGCCCGGAGCAGCCCTGCATCCGTTGCAGCGCCTGTGCCGATGCCTGCCCGGCCACCCTGCTACCGCAAGAGCTCTACTGGTACAGCCGGGCCAAGGAGTATGACAAGGCCGAGAAACTCAACCTGATGGACTGCATCGAGTGTGGCGCCTGCGCCTGGGTCTGCCCGAGCGAGATCCCACTGGTGCAGTACTACAAGATCGCCAAAGACGACATTCGCGAAGCCCGCGCCGAGGCCGAAAAAGCCGAGCGCGCCAAGCAACGTTTCGAGGCCAAGCAGGCCCGTTTCGAGCGGGAAAAAGCGGCCCGCGAAGCGCGCCATGCCGAAGCCGCCGCCCAGCGCCGTCAGACCATGACGGCCGCAGGCGGGGAAGATCCGGTGGCAGCGGCACTGGCCCGTATCAAGGCCAAACAGGATGCCCCCATCACAGCCATTACCGCCACCGCCGAGGGCTTGCCTGACAATAGCGCGGTGATCGCCGCCCGCGAAGCCCGCAAACGGGAAGCGGAGGCGCGCCGCGCCGCCAAGCTGGCGGAGAGCGCAAACAGCGAAACAGCCGCTGCGGCGCAACCCGCCGAGGCGGTTGACCCCGCCAGCGATCCCAAGAAAGCAGCCATCGCTGCCGCACTGGCCCGCGCCAAGGCCAAGAAAGCCGCTCAGGCAGGCGAGAGCGCCGAGCCTGTGACTGCCGAAGCCGTTGCTGCCCCTGCGGTAGATGCTGATCAGCAAAAGGCAGAGGTTGATCCGAAAAAAGCAGCGATTGCCGCCGCCATCGCCCGTGCCAAGGCTAAAAAGGCCGAAGCCAGTGGCGAGCCGGTAAGCGCTGCCAACGGCACGGTAGCCGACGCCGGCACGCAAGGCGATGCGCCATCTGCTGCCAGCGAAGCGGTCGATCCCAAAAAAGCCGCAATTGCTGCTGCCATCGCTCGTGCCAAAGCCAAGAAGGCCGCCCAGCAGGGTGACAGCGCTGAGGGCGATCTGACTGCAACCGCAGGCACCAGCGAATCCGCTGCAACCCAAAGCGATGCGCCATCTGCGGCCAGCGAAGCGGTCGATCCCAAGAAAGCGGCAATTGCTGCTGCCATCGCCCGCGCCAAGGCCAAAAAGCTGGCCCAACAGGGCGACAGCGCCGGTGCTGAAGATGCGCAGAGTGAGCCAGCTGCCAGCGCACAGACCCGCGACGTGGCGGAAGCCAAGAGCGAAGTAACCACCAGCCACAGCGATACGGCTGCAAGTGAAGCGGTCGATCCCAAGAAGGCCGCTATCGCCGCGGCCATTGCCCGGGCCAAGGCCAAAAAGCTGGCCCAGCAGAGCGCAAGTAGCAGTGCTGAGGTAGCAAGTACCAGTGCAGAGGTAGAAAGTGCCGGTACTCAGGTAGATAGAGCCGGAACTGGGGGTGAGCGCGCACCGGCTGAGCCGCAGCAAACCGATACCGCCAGCAGTGAGCAACCACTTGCCGTCACTGCCACGCCGGAAGCGAGCGCGCCTGCGGCTGATGCCCCGGTTGATCCGAAAAAAGCGGCCATTGCAGCTGCGGTGGCCCGCGCCAAGGCGAAGAAGCTGGCTGCCGAGGCGGCCAGAGCCGCAGAGACCGCCGCTGAAGATGCCCCGTCAGCCGACCGAACAACCACAAGGTAATCGACAGACTCATGTTCAATATTGCGACTGCGCCGTTTGCCCATAACCGCAAACAGACCCGAACCCTGATGCTGCTGGTGATCCTGGCCTGCGTGCCGGGCTTGCTGGCCCAGACCTGGTTCTTCGGCTGGGGCTCCTTTATCCAGATCCTGCTGGCGTTGGTCACTGCGCTGCTGTGCGAGGCGCTGGTGCTCAAGCTCCGTGGCCGCGCCATCAAGCCTGCCCTGATGGATGGCAGTGCGGCGCTCACCGCCGTGCTGATCGGTCTCTCCCTGCCGCCGCTGCTGCCGTGGTGGATGCTGGTGGTGGGCACGGCCTTTGCCATCATTGTCGCCAAACACCTTTACGGCGGACTGGGTCAGAACCTGTTCAACCCGGCCATGGTCGCCTATGTGCTGCTGCTGGTCTCCTTCCCGGTGCAGATGACCAGCTGGCTGCCGCCAGAGAGCGTGCGCGCCTACAGCCTCGGCTTTGGTGATGCCGCGTCGGTCATCTTCACCGGCTTTAGCCTCGACGGCTACAGCATGGCCCAGCTCAAGCAGGGGGTGGATGGTCTCACCATGGCGACCCCCCTCGATACCCTGAAAACCGGCCTGACTCAGGGGCTCACCACCGGCGAGATCCTGAGCGGCCCGCTGTTCGAGGGTTGGGGCGGCATCGGCTGGAGCTGGGTCAACCTCGGCTACCTGCTGGGCGGCCTGTTCCTGCTGCAACAGAAGGTGATCAACTGGCGCATTCCCACCGCGATTCTCGGTGCCCTGCTGGCGGCCTCCACCATCGGCTATCTGGTGAGCCCGGATGCGACCGCCACGCCCATGTTCCATCTCTTTAGTGGCGCTACCATGCTGGGGGCCTTCTTTATCGCCACCGATCCGGTCAGTGCCTGCACCACGCCGCGCGGCCGACTGGTCTATGGCGTGCTGATCGGAATGCTGGTCTACATCATCCGCCGCTTTGGCGGCTATCCCGATGCGTTCGCCTTTGCCGTGCTGCTGGCCAACCTTTGTGTGCCGTTTATTGACAGCCTGACTCGCCCGAAAGTGTATGGAGCCCGTCGCCAATGATGTTTCTGCCCTTTTCCCCCATCACAGCTGATGGAGCCCGGACATGTTAAAGAGCATGCGCAAGAACGGCCTTATTCTGGCGATGTTCGCGCTCGGCTGTACCGCGCTGGTGGTACTGACCAACGAACTGACCAAGGATAAAATCGCCTACCAGCAGCAGCTGGAGAAACAGCAGACCCTCTCGGTATTGCTGCCGGAGGGGAGCTATGACAACGATCTGGTGGCCAGCTGCAAGCAGGTAACCAGCAGAAAGTATCTCGGCAGTGATCAGCCGCAGGCTCTCTATACCGCCAGCAAGAATGGCGTGGTGACCGGCTATGCGCTGGAGGCGATCGCACCGGATGGCTACAGCGGGGCGATCCGCATCGTGGCGGGCTTTGATGCCAAGGGCACCATCACCGCCGTGCGCGTGCTCGCTCACAACGAGACCCCGGGCCTGGGTGACAAGATCGAGCTGAAAAAATCGGACTGGATCAACAGCTTTGCCGGAAAATTCCTGACCCATGACAACGAGCCCCAGTGGGCGGTGAAGAAAGATGGCGGCGAGTTCGATGCCTTTACCGGCGCCACCATCACCCCGCGAGCCGTGGTCAAGGCGGTGAAGAACCTGCTTAAACTGCAGCAGGAGCAACCCGAACTGCTCAGCAACGCCCCGGCTTGTCCGGCGGCGAACTAACGGAGTCGAGCCATCATGAACCAGATGGAACAGATTGAAACGGGCGCAGCCCCGATTGCCGAGCTGGAAAGCCGCAAGGGCGAGCTCAAGGAGCTGATGAGTCAGGGGCTGTGGAAGAACAACCCCTCGCTGGTGCAGGTGCTGGGGCTCTGCCCGACCCTCGCCGTCTCCTCCACCTTTACCAATGCGCTGGGGCTGGGCCTTGCCACCATGGCGGTGCTGGTCTGCTCCAACCTCGCCGTCTCGCTGGTGCGCAACTGGGTGCCGAAGGATATTCGCATCCCGGTCTATGTGATGATCATCGCCTCGCTGGTGACCAGCGTGCAGCTGCTGATGAACGCCTACACCTATGGCCTCTATCAGGCGCTCGGCATCTTTATCGCCCTCATCGTCACCAACTGCGTCATCATCGGCCGCGCCGAGGCTTATGCCTCCAAGAACCCGCCGCTGCTGGCGGCCCTCGACGGCCTGATGATGGGCCTTGGTTTTACCCTGGTGCTGCTGGTACTGGGCGGCATGCGCGAGATCATCGGCATGGGCACCCTGTTTGATGGTGCCGAGCTGCTGCTGGGCGAGTGGGCCAAATCCCTGCGTATCGAGTTGTTCCACGCCGATGCCAGCCTGCTGCTGGCGATTTTGCCGCCGGGCGGCTTTATCGGGCTCGGGCTGCTGATCGCCGCCAAGAACGCCATCAATGACTGGCGGGATCGCAAACAGGCAACCACCGTGGCCCACTGCAACGTTGCCCCGGCTCGCGTCAGGGCGACCGAACTATGATCGGATGCAAGGCATGAACAACCAGAAACGCAGAGAGATCCTGGAGCGGCTGCGGGAAAACAACCCCCACCCCACCACAGAGCTCAACTTCAACTCGCCGTTCGAGCTCCTGATCGCCGTGCTGCTCTCGGCGCAGGCGACCGATGTCAGCGTCAACAAGGCGACCGACAAGCTCTATCCGGTGGCCAACACCCCGCAAGCGATGCTGGATCTCGGGGTGGACGGGCTCAAGGAGTACATCAAGACCATTGGCCTCTTCAACACCAAGGCCGAGAACGTCATCAAGACCTGCGCCATCTTGCTGGAGCGCCACGGTGGCGAGGTGCCGGAGAACCGCGAAGCGCTGGAAGCCCTGCCCGGCGTCGGCCGCAAGACCGCCAACGTGGTGCTCAACACCGCCTTTGGCTGGCCCACCATCGCCGTCGATACCCATATATTCCGAGTATCGAACCGCACCGGCTTTGCGGTAGGCAAGAACGTGGATCAGGTGGAGGAGAAGCTGCTCAAGGTAGTGCCCGCCGAGTTCAAGCTGGATGTTCACCACTGGCTGATCCTGCACGGGCGTTACACCTGTCTGGCTCGCAAGCCCCGTTGTGGTTCTTGTACCATCGAGGACTTGTGCGAATACAAAGAGAAGGTCTATCCAGAGAGCTGAATGACTGGGCGCCACAACCGTCCTACCTGTCTCGCTCGCAAACATCCGCTGCAGTGGTTCCTGTATCATCGAGGACCTCTGCGAGTACAAAGAGAAGGTCTATCCCGACAGCTGATAGCCTCTCAACCGAGATTGAAAGCAGTACACATCACCAACCCGGAGAACTGAGCAATGAGAATTCTGCATACCATGCTGCGTGTCGGCGATCTGCAACGCTCCATCGACTTCTACACCCGTGTCCTTGGCATGAAGCTGCTGCGCAAGAGCGAGAACAGCGAGTACAAGTACACCCTGGCCTTCGTTGGCTACGGTGACGAGAAGGATGAAGCGGTGATCGAGCTGACCTACAACTGGGGGGTGAGCGAGTACGAACTGGGCTCAGCCTACGGCCACATCGCGCTGGAAGCGGACGACATCTATGCCACCTGCGACGCCCTGCGTGCCGCCGGTGCCAAGATCACCCGCGAGCCGGGCCCGGTTAAAGGCGGCACCACCGTGATCGCCTTCGTCGAAGATCCGGACGGTTACAAGATTGAACTGATCGCCAAGAAAGATGCCGGTACTGGCCTGGGTGACAGCTTCTAAGCTGCCCTAATCCCACTGCCTAATGGCAGGATCAAAAAAGAGCGCAGATGCGCTCTTTTTTATGCTTCTCTGACCGGGGACAGCGCTAGATCTCGCCATTGCGCCCCATGCTGATCACCACCCGCCGGTTCTTGGCACGACCCTGCTCCGTTTCGTTGGAGGCGACGTGCTGCTTCTCGCCATGCCCCTCCACCGAGATCTTGCCGGGATCGATCCCCAGATCGACAAACACCTTCTTGATGGCATCGGCCCGCTTCTCGGAGAGTTTCAGGTTCGGCCAGCGGCCGCCGTAGCTGTCGCTGTAAGCATCGATCACCACCACGTCGATACTCTTGTCCGCCTTGATAAACTCGCTGATCATCGCCAGCCGCCGCTTGGAGGGGATGGAGAGCTGATCGCTGTTCTTGTCGTAGGTGAGCACGCTAAAGGCGATATCGTTGAAGCTGTAGGGCAACAGCCCGCTCAGACAGTCGATAAATGCCTGATATTTGACCCGAAAGTTGACAGACGACAGCGACACCCGCACCGCGCGGTTCTGGCGATACCAGTCCCGATACTGGAAAGTGGGCATTCGCCCCCCCTCCAGCTCGTCGAGCATGGTCCAGGCAGTTTGCCCCTCCACCAGCCCATCGAACTGCTGATAGAAGCGCAGTTGACTCACTTCTCGCCCGGCGATGCCCGGGCGCCATACCGGCGGCATGATGCCAAGGCTCACCGTCTGGGTCTGGGCCTGTGGCCGCTTGCCCTTGAGCTCGAAGTCGAGGTTGATCTTGCGACCGGCACGACTGACAAAAGCCCCCGTTCCCCAGTTGGGAATAGGATGCTCGAGGCGACACTCAATCTGGGTATCGGAGGTCAAACGCCAGACGGATTGATCCAGACCGGCACCAAATTCGGTAACCCCAGCCTGTAACTGCATACTCACGGATATGCTGACCAACCCCAACACCCAAGCGTTCAATTGCTTGCCCTCCACACGATCTCACAAGAGATATCGGCGGCAAGAGGCCAAGCTTTAGCGACAAACTGCAAAGGTGTGCCGTTGGTGTGGCAAAGGCTTGCCCCCAAGCGGCAAACGACCGCAAGCGGCGCTTATTCCCCCCTCTTAGCTCCGTGCCAACCGGAGGGAAGCTCGCTACAGTAAAACCAGGGCAATCAGACGCCGCTTATCGGGAACCACACTCATGCACCGCTCTTGCTTCTCTTTATTGCAGATGTTGTTGCCAATGCTGCTGGCGCTATCCGGCAGCACCGTCAAAGCTGCAACACAGGATCAGGAGTGGGCACAAGAGCGCGCCAATGCGGTGCTCTCGCTGATGACCTTCACCGTGGTGCCCGACATCACCGCCAGCAACCTCGATATCGGCAGCGGCACCAATCAATCTGCCGCCCTCAACATGACCCAGATCGGTGGCGGCGCCACCATGAGCGAAGCCGTGCCCATCTATCTGGAAGGGGCGATCGGCTTTAGCCGCTACGATCCCCAGTTTGTGGTGAGCAACGGCACCGAGAGCCGCACCCTCCCGACCAAATGGAATAGCCTGACCGCCTCTGGCGGGATCGGCTGGGATATCGCCCTCCATGAAGACCCGCGCGGTGGCCACTGGGTGCTGCGCCCCATCGCCAACGTCTCGCTCGGTACCATGGCCAGCGATCTGCGGATCGGCAACTGGCTGCTGGAGCGCACCAAGGGCTACTCGCTGGATTTTCTCGATGGTGGGCAGCTTAATATGTACGGACTGGGGGGCTCGCTGATGCTCGACTACGAGCTCTTTTCAAAGACGCAGGATATCGATGTCGAAGTGCGCTACTCCTACCAGCACCTGCAGAGCTTTGGCGGTACCTCAACCAGCGTCCGTGGTCACGCCGAGGCGGAGAACCTCGGTCTCTATCTGCGCCGCCGGGCCCCGCTGTTTGACTGGACACTGCTCGACAGACCGATGCGCTGTGTACTGGAAGGGGCCCATACCGCATATCTGGGGGAACAGCGGGGGTTGCTTGGCTTTGACTCCCTCAACTCTATCGGCGCCGGTCTGGAGCTGGACAGCAGCAAATACGACATCATAGTCACCCGTACCCGGCTGGTTGCCCGCTATATGTTCAGCCACAACACCAGCGGTTATTCCATCGGGTTGGCTATGAGTTTCTGAGTCGTTAGTTTTGCCTGCCAAGAGTGGGCAATCCTCAGGAAAAGTACATTAACACTCCAGATAATCATGTCTCTATTGATGGAGGGTTTATTTATTCTGTCCTTTTCATATGCCTCACCACCCAGTCATATCAGGTAAAAATATCTGCCTGCTGGTAGGCTAGTTTTCCCCCTCGCACACCAAATATTGGAGTTTTTTGTCTGTGTATTTACGGCGCGCAATGGCTGATTGGCCCTTGATATCGCCAGCCAGTGCCATCATGCAACATAGGAAATACTCTACTCCCGGCATTGCAGCCCTATGGCCAACTTTATCGACACCCATAAGGAACCATCCCGGATGGTCCCCCATCTTTTTCAAAGTGACTCAAACAACGCGTAAACCATTGTTTTAAATGGTTTATATTTTTTCATATTTTATGAACCCAATTAATCCTGTTTTATTTTACTTACATCACCCGACTGCTAAATTTGGCGTCATCCCGGCAGGACGAGGCGCACTGAAACGACTGACTGCGGGCTACCGATAACAGGTGTGCAATGAGCACAGAAATAACGTTCAGGCATAGCAACCGTTATTTTGACGACATCACACTTGCTGATCCTTGTTGATTTGAGGTTATCTGATGAAAAAAACGCTGCTTGCTCTCTCTGTATTGGTCATAACCGGAACCGCATATGCAGGGGTGCCTGATTTATCCGCCAGCTGTCCTGGACATATTAATCTTCGCGTCGAAGATGGCACCGCTTATATCAATAACCAGCAAGTTCCACTTAAAAAAGTGAATTCAAATTTCTACGAGACGAGCAAGGGGCGCACCACCCTCTCCATGGTGAAAAATGGCGACTGGGGCATCACCTATTTTGTCAAAAATGGCGACAGCGGCGCCTGCCAGCTCAATGACGATGAGAACGATGACGACGGCGATGATGAGAGCGCCAGCAGCAGTGCCTACAACGGTAGCACTGCGCAAACCAAGGTTGCCGAGAACGCCTGCATGAACGCCGTCGCCAGAAAAGCAGGCGTCAGCCGCAGCAAACTGACCCTCGACTATGTGGCCGACTCCCAGGCGGGGATGATGATTGATATCAAAGGGCCCCATGACCGGCTCTGGCACTGCCTCACCGACGCCCGCGGCCATATTTCTGGCATCAATCAGGACTGATTTCGAGCCACGGCTCAGCGGGGCGCACACCGACCGTGGGGGCTCCACCCCTTATCCATTGCAATTATTTGATACAGGTAAATGAAGATGAAATCCAAACAGACTCTGCTCAATGTCGCCCTCGGTTGCCTGCTGGCGGTCGGTATCTCCGGCTGCGCCGTGGCCAAAACCCATCACGGCCACAAGACCCATGCCCAAGCGCACGCTCAGGAAGGGGCTGTGCAGTATGGCGACGAGAGCCCGTGGGCTGGCAACTATAAAGCAGTCACTGACGATGGCCGCACCGTGGCCGAAATTCACGTCGATACCACAGGGGAGACCTATATCGATGGCAATCAGGTAAAACCAAGCCACAGCGGCAGCGACTACCTGAAATTCAAGCAGGAGACCATCACTTACACCCTGCGCAAAAGCGGCGCCAGCTGGAAAGACAGCGATGCCGGCACCAGCGGCCGCATCCTGTTCGATTGATAATCCCGACACCGGCCTTGCCAGACACCAAGCCCCGCCAAGGGGCTTTTTTGCACCTGCGATTTACCATCAACCACAGCCCGCCCCGAAAAATCCAGCCTTGCCACAGAGTTAGTGCAATCTGTCACATATTCCTTTTGATGGAATTGTTACGATGGCTCAATTCGGCACCTCATCGCCCAATTCCAAAGCGAGTTGAAATGGACTTCACACCCGTTATTGCGGTTCTGCTGGGCCAGTTCTGGTATCTGCTGCCCCTGTTGTTGATTGCCACCCTGATCAAAACGCCCAGGTTCAAGGGGATGGTTGGGGAGGCATTTATCAACTTGGGCATCCGGCTTTTTCTCGACAAGCGGGAGTACCACCTGCTCAAGAACGTGACCCTACCGACCCCGCAGGGCACTACCCAGATCGATCATGTGATCGTCTCGCGCTTCGGGCTGTTTGTCATCGAAACCAAGAACATCAAGGGGTGGATATTTGGCAATCCAGCCCACAAGAGCTGGACCCAGCAGCTCTATCGCCGCAAACATACCTTTCAAAATCCCCTGCGCCAAAACTATCTGCACCTGATGACGCTCAAATCCTTGCTGGGTCTTGCTGATCATCAGCTCCATTCGATTATCTACTTTATTGGCGACTGCACCTTTAAAAACCCCATGCCGGATAACGTGATGAACCGTGGGCTTATTCGCTATATCAAGAGTAAAACCACGCAGGTGTTGACCCCTGCCGAAGTCACCAGAGTGATCGACACCATCCAGCGGGGACGACTGGCCGCCAATTGGCAGACCCATAAACAGCATGTGGCGCAGTTGAAAGCACGTCACAGCGAGGTTCCCCGCCCGCCTTTATCCGTAGCTGCAATGCCTGTGGTCAATCAGGTGGTGAACGCCGCGCCAACCATCACCGAATCGCTCACCCAAGCAAATCCACTATGTCCCAGATGCGGTAACCCGATGGTATTGCGTACCGCCAAACGGGGGGATAACCGAGGCAATCGGTTTTGGGGATGCACTAGCTATCCAACATGTCGGGGGATTACACCACACCAATGAACATGCCGACCTAAAGTACGGCCCAAACCATAAAAGGTTCACCCATATTCACAAACCAAAACACATCTATTCAAAGGGAGTTGATTAATGAACATCAAGAAAATGTCGGTATTAGCAGTAGTGGCCAGCATCAGCATGCTAATGACAGCTTGTGCATCACCACCACAACCGACATGGAAAAAAGAAGGCGTTACAGATGACGATACCCTCACTGCATTATCTCAATGCAGATATGAGATACGTCTTAACGATATTTCTGCCGAAGAAAAAAACGAAGTAATCACGGATTGCATGCAAGCGAAAGGCTTCCGTTGGAGAGTCTATTAAGCATGCGTGCGGGTTGCCATTAACAATGGCAACCCGCTTTGCAACTAGTCTCGAAGCAAACCCAGTCCTACCTAATCGTCGCCATCTGCCGCACGCATCGCTGCTCCCTGTCATCCACCCGCTTGGCAAACCAGGCGGTGGTGAGGTTGCGGGTGATTTTCGGGCTCTTTAGCTGAATGCCGGGCAGGATGGCGCGGGGCAATCGCTTGCCCGCTTGCTTGTCGGCCAGGGTAAAGATGCGATGGTAGAGATCGGTCTCGGCAAATTCGGCGGTATCCCCTTTGCGAAGGCTCTGGTGGATCGCCTGCTTGCTCATATTGACCCGGTTGGCGAGGGTGTAGACGGCAAGCTCGGTGTTGCCCGGCAGATCCGAGTCATAGCGGATCAGATCCCCGTCCAGCGCCAGAGTTTTGCCACTTAGGCGGCTGACGGCGGCCTGAAAAGCAGCATTGCGACTGGCGTACCAGCCGGCGTTGAAGTCGGCAAAACGGTAGAGGGTATCCGGGTAGTCGGCGGGATAACCGAAGATATGTTTGGTGCCAAACCAGATGCCGCCGCGACGGGTAAAGACTTCGTGGCGAATGGAGTCCTTGATTGGATAGGGGTAGCCACGGGCGTTGGCCTCTGCAAAGGCGATGCTCACCTGCATCGGGCCGCCGGTATGCACCGGGTTGAGGTTGCCAAACAGCGTCTTGCCCATCGGCAGCATGCTGATCATGTCTTCGAAGATTTCACTCATCTCCCGCTCGGTACGCAACTTGTCGATCCGCTCGGCGTAGCTCTTGCCGGTGGGCGAGTTGATGGAGAGCGCGGCCCGCACCATAAATTCGGGGATCAGCAGCTTGGCTGCCCGTGAGTTGATCTCTTTCCAGGCGATCTTGCCAAGGCCCGGCACCACGGGGTCGGCCTGATAAGTGGCTTCCTGCTCCGCCACCGCCAGCACGCTACAGACATTGTGATCATTGACCGTCACCCCCTGGGTGGTGAGCGCCGTCACCACGTCGTTGGCCCACCCCTGTTTGTCCGGCACCTGACGGGGCAAGAAGCGCACGATGCGGCTCTTCATATCCGCCGGTTTGCGCGGCTGCATGGCAGGCGGCGTTTTGGGGTTGCTCACGCTCGCCTCTTTGGCAGGCGCGGAGGCGGGATCACTGGCACAACCGGCCAGCAACAAGGCAGAGCAGAAGGCAACAAGACGACAGGAAGGCAAAGCGGTCATAAGCATGTCCATTTTTTGTAGGCCCTACAGGCAGCACCGCTGGCACTGCACTGACAAGCAAAGTGGGGCCATTGTAGAGGATTGCCTGCTGCAGTTGAAACCCGCGCTCGCAGCATCCCCTCCCCTTGCCAGCTTTTGCCACCCCACGCGCCATCCGTTGTCTGCGATGAGGAAGACATGACCTTCTTCAAGGATTCACCCGGCCCGAACCGAACGGTGAGCGCCTGATAAAAAGAAACCCCCGCCATCGCTGGCGGGGGTTGGTCGTCTGGCAAGTCGGGCTGATGCCCGCTGCAAACTCTTAGCGGTTTTTCACCTTCTGGTGCAGCTCCTGCACCGAGTTGACGTTGGCGGTGGCATCCACGCTGATGGCCATGCAGGTGGCAAATGCCTCGTTCATGGTGGTGGTATACGCCACCTTGTTCTGCAAGGCGGCGCGACGCAGCTGCTTGGAGTCCTGGATCGCTACCCGCCCTTCGGCGGTGTTGACGATGTAGGTGTACTCGCCATTCTTGATGCGGTCGAGAATGTGCGGGCGACCTTCATGCACCTTGTTGACCAGGCGCGGGTTGATGCTCGCTTCACCCAGTGCGACTGCGGTGCCGTGAGTTGCATCCAGCTCGTAGCCCAGCTCCAGCAGCTTGGCAGCCAAGTCGACCACCTGCGCCTTGTCGCTGTGACGCACTGACAAGAGGGCTCGACCCTCTTTCGGTACGGCGTGGTTGGCACCCAGCTGCGCCTTGGCATAGGCCTCGGCAAAGCTGCTGCCCACACCCATTACCTCACCGGTGGAGCGCATCTCTGGCCCCAGCAGCGGGTCAACCCCCGGGAACTTGGCGAACGGCAGTACCACCTCTTTCACCGAGTAGTAGGGCGGGATGATCTCTTTGGTAAAGCCCTGTTCTTGCAGCGACTGACCGGCCATCACCCGGGCGGCAATCTTGGCCAGCGGAGCACCGGTCGCCTTGGAGACAAACGGCACGGTACGGGCGGCACGCGGGTTCACCTCGATGAGGTAGATGTCATCGCCCTTGACCGCGAACTGCACGTTCATCAGGCCGATAACGCCGAGCTCCAGCGCCAGCTTGCGCACCTGCTCGCGGATCTCGTCCTGAATCTTCTTGGACAGGGTGTAAGGAGGCAGGGAGCAACCGGAATCACCGGAGTGGATACCGGCCTGCTCGATGTGCTCCATGATGCCGCCGATGACTACATCGGTGCCATCGCAGATGGCATCCACGTCCAGCTCGGTCGCATCGTCCAGGAAGCGGTCCAGCAGCACCGGCGATTCGTTGGAGACACTCACTGCCTCGGCGAAGTAACGACGCAGATCCTGCTCGTCATAGACGATTTCCATGGCGCGGCCACCCAGCACGTAGGAGGGGCGAACCACCAGCGGGTAGGTGATACGCTCGGCCAGCAGCACGGCCTGCTCCAGCGCGGTGACGGTGCCGTTTTCCGGCTGCTTGAGGCCGAGGCGCTCGACAGCAGACTGGAAGCGCTCGCGGTCTTCGGCGCGGTCGATGGCATCCGGGCTGGTACCGATGATCGGCACGCCGTTGGCTTCCAGTGCACGGGCCAGTTTCAGCGGGGTCTGGCCACCGTACTGAACGATGACGCCCTTGGGTTTTTCGATGCGTACGATTTCCAGCACATCTTCCAGGGTCACCGGCTCGAAGTAGAGACGATCCGAGGTATCGTAATCGGTAGAGACGGTCTCCGGGTTGCAGTTGACCATGATGGTCTCGTAACCGTCTTCGCGCAGGGCCAGCGCCGCGTGCACGCAGCAGTAGTCGAACTCGATACCCTGACCGATACGGTTCGGGCCACCGCCGATGATCATGATCTTGTCGCGGTTGCTCGGGGCCGCTTCGCACTCCTCGTCATAGCTGGAGTACATGTAGGCGGTGTTGGTAGCGAACTCGGCGGCGCAGGTATCGACCCGCTTGTAGACCGGGAAGATGTTGTAGCGGGCGCGCAGTTTGCGCACTTCCCCTTCGGCCACACCGAGGATCTTGGCCAGACGGGCATCGGCAAAGCCTTTGCGCTTGAGGGCACGCAGGAAGTCGGCATCGAGACCGGCCATGCCGCGCTCTTTCACCTCTTCTTCCAGTTTCACCAGGTCTTCAATCTGTACCAGGAACCAGGGGTCAATCTTGGTCAGCTTGAAGATGCCATCCATGGAGAGACCTGCGCGGAACGCATCGGCGATGTAGAAGATACGGTCACTACCAGCGTCCTGCAGCTCGTGACGGATGCGGGTCAGGGAGTCCGGGGCATTGAGGTCAACCATGGGGTCGAAGCCAGTTTTGCCAGTTTCGAGGCTGCGCAGCGCCTTGTGCAGAGACTCCTGGAAGTTGCGGCCGATGGCCATCACTTCACCGACCGACTTCATCTGGGTCGTCAGACGATCGTTGGCACCGGCGAATTTTTCAAAGTTGAAGCGCGGCACCTTGGTGACCACGTAGTCGATGGCCGGCTCGAAGGAGGCCGGAGTGCGACCGCCTGTGATGTCGTTCATCAGCTCGTCGAGGGTGTAACCGATGGCGAGCTTGGCGGCGATCTTGGCGATGGGGAAACCCGTTGCCTTGGAGGCCAGCGCGGAGGAGCGTGACACCCGCGGGTTCATCTCGATGATGACCATGCGGCCATCTTTCGGGTTGATACCGAACTGGACGTTGGAGCCGCCGGTCTCGACGCCGATCTCGCGCAGCACCGCCATGGAGGCGTTGCGCATCAGCTGGTACTCCTTGTCGGTCAGCGTCTGGGCTGGCGCGACCGTGATGGAGTCACCGGTGTGGATACCCATGGGGTCGAAGTTTTCGATGGCGCAGACGATGATGCAGTTGTCGTTGCGATCCCGCACCACCTCCATCTCGTACTCTTTCCAGCCGATCAGCGACTCATCGATGAGCAGCTCTTTGGTCGGCGACAAGTCCAGACCGCGCTCGCAGATCTCGACGAACTCTTCGGTGTTGTAGGCGATGCCGCCACCGGAGCCGCCCATGGTAAAGGAGGGACGGATGATGCAGGGGAAGCCAACCATCTGCTGCACGCCCCACGCCTCTTCCATGTTGTGGGCGATGCCGGCACGCGGGCACTCCAGGCCAATGCTGCGCATCGCCTTGTCAAAACGGGAGCGGTCTTCGGCCTTGTCGATGGCGTCGGCAGTGGCACCGATCATCTCGACACCGAACTCGGCCAGCACGCCATGCTTCTCCAGTGCCAGTGCGCAGTTGAGCGCAGTCTGGCCACCCATGGTGGGCAGGATGGCGTCCGGGCGCTCTTTCTTGATGATTTCGCGCACCACTTCCCAGGTGATGGGCTCGATGTAGGTGGCGTCTGCCATCTCCGGGTCGGTCATGATGGTGGCCGGATTGGAGTTGACCAGAATGACGCGGTAGCCCTCCTCGCGCAGGGCTTTGCACGCCTGGGCGCCAGAGTAGTCAAATTCGCAGGCCTGGCCGATGACGATGGGGCCGGCGCCGAGGATCAGGATGCTCTGAAGGTCATTACGTTTTGGCATGAAACTCTTTCCTCTATTTCTTAGGCGCGATACTGCTTAATCAATTCAATAAAGTGGTCAAAGAGACCGGCACAATCGTGCGGGCCCGGGCTCGCTTCAGGGTGTCCCTGGAAGCTGAAGGCCGGACGGTCGGTGCGATGGATGCCTTGCAGGGAACCATCGAACAGGGAGACGTGGGTGGCGCGCAGGCAATCCGGCAGGCTGTTCTCGTCTACCGCAAAGCCGTGGTTCTGAGCGGTGATCATGACGGTGTTGTCATCGAGGCTCTTCACCGGATGGTTGGCGCCGTGGTGGCCAAACTTCATCTTGACGGTCTTGGCACCGGAGGCCAGACCCAGCAGCTGGTGACCCAGACAGATGCCGAACACCGGCGTGTTGGTATTAAGGAAAGCCTTGATGGCCTCGATGGCGTAGTCGCACGGCTCGGGGTCGCCGGGGCCGTTGGAGAGGAAGATGCCATCCGGGTTCATCGCCAGTACCTCGGCGGCCGGGGTCTTGGCAGGCACCACGGTCAGGCGGCAGCCACGGTCAACCAGCATCCGCAGGATGTTGCGCTTGACGCCAAAGTCATAGGCTACCACGTGGTATTTCAGCTGGTCGGCATCCGGGGTGACGTGCCCCTTGCCAAGCTGCCAGCTCCCTTCGGTCCAGTTGTACGCCTCACCAACCGTCACCTCTTTGGCCAGATCCATTCCCTTCAAACCCGGGAAGGCGCGGGCCTGTTCGAGAGCATAGGCTTCATCGACCTGTTTCCCGGCCAGAATGCAGCCAGCCTGAGCACCTTTCTCGCGCAGGATGCGGGTCAGTTTACGGGTGTCGATGTCGGCGATGCCAACTATGTTGTGAGACTTGAGGTATTCGGAGAGGGATTGCTGATTGCGGAAATTGGAGGCAAGTATCGGAAGGTCCCGGATGATCAATCCCTGAGCATGGATCTGACTGGACTCTTCATCTTCGCTGTTGGTGCCGGTGTTGCCTATATGGGGGTAAGTGAGGGTGACTATCTGACGGGAATAAGAGGGATCGGTGAGGATTTCCTGATAGCCCGTCATCGACGTATTGAAAACCACTTCACCAACGGAACATCCCTCGGCGCCTATCGACACGCCTTTGAACACAGTTCCATCTTCCAGCACTAGCAATGCAGTGTGATTCAAGACAACCTCCAGTTATTTAGCTTTAAATTCAGCAATTTACCTGGGTGTTGCGGGCTCGGTTCCGGTCTTGGACAGGACTCGAACCCGGCAGATTTCTGGCAAATTGGGCGCATTCTACTTAAAAAAAGTGGCATTTCAACGTCTTTTCTCAGATGAAATGCATCTAAATTCAATAAAAAAGCAACATTACCCATTATCTATGCACTTAATCGCTTTGCAACCCCCTCCCGCGAAAGAAAAGGAAAAACCACCATTAAAAGATGCCACCAAGCCAGCGATAACGACAAAAACAAACAAAAAAACCAATTAAAACAATGGCATTTATTTTTACACAAAAAACATTAATGACAAATTTAACGCTTTTACGATGACAAGATTGAACATGAAAAATGGAAAACGTTTTTCTGCGTTTGAATTTTTAGTCTTTTCCAGTCCGTGTAAAAAAATGGCTTTATCCGCCATAAAGATGCTCAAATCTGTTACCTGGTGATGACATTCAGGAAGGGAAAATCTGGCGGATAACGCAATAGTGTGATTTATAAGGAGTTCAGTTAAAAATTGCAGGCAGCGTGTCTTTTTACACAAAATCTGGCTGACTGACAGCAAAAACCCCGGCAAGCCGGGGTTTTTCACTGGGGTAGCAGTAGTACGAAAGTGCCGCTCAGAGGCATTACTTGAGATTGAGCACATCCTGCATGTCATAAAGACCGGCCCCCTGCTGACCAAGCCACTTGCCCGCCCGCACAGCACCGTTGGCGAAGGTCAGGCGGCTGGAGGCCTTGTGGCTGATCTCCACCCGCTCGCCGATATCGGCAAACATGACGGTATGCTCCCCCACCAGATCGCCGGCGCGAATGGTGGCAAAGCCGATAGTGTTGCGATCCCGCTCGCCAGTGATCCCCTCGCGACCATAGACGGCGCACTCCTTGAGATCCCGGCCCAGCGTTTTGGCGACCACTTCACCCATGGAGAGCGCAGTACCGGATGGCGCATCCACCTTGTGGCGATGGTGGCCCTCGATGATCTCGATGTCGGTGTAATCCCCCATCACCTTGGCGGCCTGCTCCAGCAACTTGAACACCAGGTTGACCCCGACCGAGTAGTTGGAGGCGAACACGATACCGATCTGCTTGCCCGCCTCTTTCAGAGCAGCCTTGCCTGCATCGTCAAAACCGGTGGTGCCGATCACCATCTGCTTGTGGTGGGCCAGTGCAAAGGCCAGATTGGCAAGGGTCACCTCGGGGCGGGTGAAGTCGATGATGAGATCAAACTCATCGCGCACCTTGTCCAGACTATCGCTGATGGCCACGCCCAGATGGCCCAGCCCATTGAGCTCACCGGCATCAAGGCCGATCACCGCCGAACCCGGCCGCTCCAGCGCGGCACCGACCACTACGCCATCGGTGTTGGTGATGGCCTCCAGCAGCACCTTGCCCATACGACCATTACAGCCCATCACGGCCACACGGATCGGATTGTCCATCTCCACCCTCTCATCTCTTTTAATTATGGAAAGAGACCGTTTTACCAGCCCGCGCCGGGTTTGAAAAGCCATGATGCCACCACTCCTTGCTGCGCTCACCAACGGCAGCGCACACTGGCTGGCCAAGAACTTCCTTTTGGTCACAGGCCGTTTTTCATCGTCTCACTCCATCATTTGGCAGACCGGGTGCCATCTGATAGGTTCGAACGAGTGAAATGCCAGCATAAGCAAAATCTGGGCAACGCCCGTGTCGATATCAAACGAGGTGCAAGGATGAGCGCAGGATTGCTGTTTGCTGTGGGGTTGATATCACTGACCCTGGTCATGCTGGCCGCGGCTCTGCTGTTTGGCGGGCCGAGTCCGGCACCGGCGATGTCCAGCATCAACGACCCTTTCAAGGGGAGTGACTGGAGCAACATGCCACCTCTCTCAAGATACCCGGCGCGTGACGGCACGCAGCTGGCCTATCGGCACTATGGCGCAGAGGGCAATACGAAGAACAACAAGGTCAAGGGCAGCGTGGTACTGGTTCACGGCTCTTCTGCCAGCAGTCAAAGCATGCATAAAATGGCGAACGCCTTTTCGCAAGCGGGATACGACGCCTACGCCCTCGATATTCGCGGCCATGGCGCATCGGGCGACAAAGGCACCATTGCCTACATCGGCCAGCTTGAAGACGATCTGGAAGATTTCATCAAGTCGGTGGCCCCCGGCAAGCCTGCAACACTCGTCGGCTTCTCGTCAGGGGGTGGCTTTGTCCTGCGTGTTGCTGGTAGTGCGCGACAAACCCTGTTCGAGAGCTATCTGCTGCTCTCCCCCTATCTCGGCCCCACCGCCGCCAACTACCGGCCCAACAGCGGTGGCTGGGTGCGTATCGGCTTGCCTCGCCTCATCGCCCTGAGCATCCTCAACGGTTTCCATATTTCCGCACTCAACCATCTGACAGTGCTGAACTTTGCCCTTAATGATGAGGCGAAATCCCTGCTGACCCCCTCCTACTCCTTCAACCTTGCCTCGAACTTTCAGCCAGAGCGCGACTATCAGCAGAATTTGCGCAATGTGCAACGCCCCTGTGCCGTGATCGCGGGTGCAAATGACGAAGCCTTCCAAACAGATCAACTTGAACCTGAGTTAAGACGTCTCGGCATCTCCTGGCCTGTCACCCTGCTGCCCGGTATTGGCCACATTCCGCTGACGCTGGAACAGGATGCTCTCGCGACAGCCGTTCAGGCGGTGGAGAAACTGACACAGTAACCACACAGCCCAGGTCTTGTGTCCACGCGTTCTGGAAATATCCGCACCATGCTCACTAGAGATAGAGAGAGGTGCGGCTGACGTTTGGCTGCGGGAGAAATCCCCAAGATGGCATGCAGAGATCTTATCGTCTACCTCTTTCCTTATTAAAGGCACGCGATACCCCCAGATACCCGCTGACTGAGCCAGAACAGCAATGAACAATAAACAACGCCAACTTATTTTTCCGAATATTCTTTGGATATCTCAATAACACCAGAATCATCAAACAAAAACACCTATCCATCTGGACGTCTATCTTGACCAAGCGAGGTTGACTCACTACTGTGGGCACCCCAATGCGGCAGGATGCCCGCCCTGTTTTCCCCCTATCCCTATCCGATACAGGTACAAAGCAGTTCATGACAGGAGGTCATTGTTCAATTTCAGAGGAACACATGATCCAGACTCAACCCAGTGCCAGGGCCTTGCTGCCACTTCTGGTTTTTCTCGCACTCTTTATCGGTACCGGTACCTGGCTGACCCTGCAGGGGGTCGAATTCGCCTTCTATCAGCTGCCCGCTCCGGTTGCTGCCCTGCCTGCGGTGATGCTCGCCCTGCTGCTTGGCAAAGAGAGCTTCAACAGCAATCTGGAGACCTTCTTCAAGGGGGTCGGCCACAGCAATATCATGGCGATGTGCCTTATCTATCTGCTGGCGGGCGCCTTTGCCAGCGTGGCCAAGGCCACTGGCGGCGTTGATGCCACCGTGGCGCTGGGTCTCTCCCTCATTCCCGGCTGGGCGCTGTTGCCCGGACTGTTCCTGATCTCTGCCTTTATTGCTACCGCCATGGGCACCTCCATGGGCACCATAGGTGCCGTGGCGCCGGTCGCGCTGGGCGTGGCGCAGGCGGCCGGTATCGATCCGGTGCTGATGGCGGGAACCATTCTCTCCGGCGCCATGTTTGGCGATAACCTCTCCATCATCTCCGACACCACCATAGCGGCCACCCGCAGTCAGGGGTGCGAGATGAAGGACAAGTTCCGCGAAAACTTCAAGATTGCGGCCCCAGCAGCCATCGCGGTGATCCTGCTCTATCTGACCCTGGGCTCAGTGGGTGAATCCCCTGCCAGCGGCAGCGCCATCGAGCTGTTCAAGGTGATGCCTTATCTGATGATCCTGGGGCTGGCGCTCGCCGGAGTGAATGTGTTTGTGGTGCTGGGGATCGGTATTCTGGCCGCCGGAGTGGTGGGCATGATCAACGGCTACGCCATCGGTCAGTTCAGCAAGGATATCTATCAGGGCTTTACCGGCATGCAGGAGATCTTCCTGCTCTCCATGCTGATAGGCGGTCTCGGCGCCCTGATGGAGCGTCAGGGGGGTCTGGCCTGGATCAGCGAGCGCATCAGCGCCCTGATTGCCCGTTTCACTCGCGAGCACAATGGTGAACAGAACGAGAAAGCGGCCGAGCTCGGCATCGCCGGGGTGGTGAGCCTCACCAACCTGTGCACCGCCAACAACACGGTGGCCATTATCGTCGCCAGCAAGGTAGCTCGGGATCTGGCCGAACACCACGGTGTCACCCCGCGCCGCGCCGCCTCCATGCTCGATATTTTCTCCTGCGTGGTACAGGGTCTGATCCCCTGGGGCGCACAGGCGCTGCTGCTGGGATCCATCTTCACCCTATCGCCGTTGGCGGTAGTAAGCATGAGTTTCTACCCGATGGCACTCGCGGTGGCGGCACTCATTGCAGTGTTTGTTAAGCACCAGATGCGCGGCAAGGCTGACAAGTAACAGGATAACGTCCATGCGTTTCTACACAGGATTAACGCTCGCGGTAGCGGCACTGATTGCCGTGTTCGTGAAGCACCAAATGCGCGGCAAAGCTGACAAGTAACTGACCAGACGCTGGCGCGCCGACATGCCATCAACAGGGGCCACACCCTGGCCCTTGTTGACTCACTAACGGATCCGCCAGCATTTATCCCACCGTTCCGGGCATCAGCCGTCCGGGACGGGGTTTCCCTGCCCCCCTTAACGTCAAGAGTGAATGTGCTAAGGTAGAGCGCGTTCAAGCCATCGATGCGCAGCTATACCAGAGGTTCCCCATGCATGAGTCCCAACCCGAACGTCAATCCCTGCGCCAACTGGTTCGTCAACGCCGCAAAAATCTGAGTCCGGCCGAGCAGCAGGCGGCGGCCCAACAGCTGCTGGCCCAGTTCAAGCAACACCCCGAGATCCTCGCCGCCAAACGCATTGCCCTCTATCTGGCCAATGACGGGGAGATCAACCCCTTGCCCACCATCCATTGGCTGTGGGCCCAGCACAAAGAGGTCTACCTGCCGGTGCTCCACCCCTTTACTCCGGGTCACCTGCTCTTTTTGCGCTATACCGCTACCAGTCCCATGGTGCGCAACCGCTACGGCATCGAAGAGCCGGAGCTGGATATCCTGCAGGTGGTGCCCCACAGCACGCTCGATCTTATCTGCACCCCACTGGTCGCCTTTGATGCCCAGGGTAATCGCCTTGGCATGGGGGGCGGCTACTACGATCGCACCCTCGCCATCTGGCATGAGCACAAGCTGGGCCCCAAGCCACTCGGCATTGCCCACGACTGCCAGCAGGTAGATTCCGTCCCGCAAGAGGAGTGGGATGTGCCGCTGCCCCAGATCATCACCCCGAGCCACTGCTGGCGCTTTGAATAGGCTGTTTTTGGCCGGCAGCCCCAGCTTTGTGCGCGCAAACGCAGAATAAACATGCAAACGATTTACAAAGTCCCTCTTTTTGCCCCGGAACGTGAGCAACAAGGTCGCGACGGGGTACCGGGTTGGATATAATGCGCCCGCTTTTTTCTTAAGGAACGATCATGACTCAAGATGAAATGAAGAAGGCGGCCGGTTGGGCTGCGCTCAAGTATGTGGTTCCCGGCACCATCGTCGGGGTGGGCACCGGCTCTACCGTCAACCACTTTATCGACGCGCTGGCGACCATGAAGGACGAGATCAAGGGGGCGGTATCCAGCTCCGTGGCCTCTACCGAGCGCCTCAAGGGCTTCGGCATCACCGTATATGATCTCAACGAGATCGACGCCCTCTCCGTCTATGTGGATGGCGCCGACGAGATCAACGCAACCCGCGACATGATCAAGGGCGGTGGCGCAGCCCTGACCCGCGAGAAGATCGTTGCCGCCGTCGCTGACAAGTTCATCTGCATCATCGACAACACCAAAACCGTCGACGTGCTGGGCCAGTTCCCGCTGCCGGTGGAAGTGATCCCGATGGCCCGCGAATACGTAGCCCGCGAAATTCGCAAACTGGGTGGCAACCCGGTGTGGCGTGAAGGGGTGGTCACCGACAACGGCAACCACATTCTGGATGTGAAAGGCATGGCCATTACCGACGCCAAGGCGTTGGAAGTACGACTGAACGCCATTGTTGGTGTGGTCACCAACGGCCTGTTCGCCGCCCGCGGCGCCGATGTTGTCCTGATCGGTACGCCGGACGGCGTGATTACCCAGTAATCCCGACACCGGCAGCACAGTGCAGCGGCATCCTCCCTCGCACGCTAGCGCCACTCTGCCAGCCCTGACGCAGCAGCGGCGTTGATTGAGCCCCGGGATGGGATATGACCTAAACATTGCACTGTGAATAAATGACGGCGCCTGATGGCGCCGTTTTTATTTATCCCTCAACAAGTTGCATACGGATGTTTACAACATTCGTTGATAACTTCAAAGAATTTGACTTTCGTCACAAATATTCCCTCTCCCAAACGTTTTTGCTACTTTACGGTTTTCTTCGCACACCAAATCTGCACTTACGTTTGCACATACAGAGGGATCGTCATGACTGCCAAGTTTTCGTTGGACAAGGATAAAATCAAGGTTCTGCTGCTGGAGGGGGTTCACCCCAACACCGTAGAGACCTTTCGTGCCGCAGGTTACACCAGTGTGGAGTATCTCAAGACCTCGCTCTCCGAAGAGGAACTGATCGAGCAGATCCGCGACGTCCATTTCATCGGGCTGCGCTCCCGCACCCAGATCACCGAGAAAGTCCTCGACGCCGCCAACAAGCTGGTCGCCATCGGCTGCTTCTGCATCGGTACCAACCAGGTCGAGCTGGAAGCGGCCCAGATCCGCGGTATTCCGGTCTTCAACGCCCCCTTCTCCAACACCCGCTCGGTTGCCGAACTGGTGCTGGGCGAGATCCTGCTGCTGCTGCGCGGCATTCCCGAGAAGAACGCCAAGTGCCATCGCGGGGTGTGGGAAAAGCTGGCCAACCGCTCGGTGGAAGCGCGCGGCAAGAAGCTCGGCATCATCGGCTACGGCCACATCGGTACCCAGCTTGGCATCATCGCCGAAAGCATCGGCATGAAGGTTTATTACTACGATATCGAGAACAAGCTCTCGCTGGGCAACGCCATCCAAGTGCCAAGCATGGTCGAGCTGCTGAATATGTCTGACGTCATCAGCCTGCACGTGCCGGAGACCGCCTCCACCAAGAACATGATCGGTGCCGAGCAGCTGCGGATGATGAAACCGGGCGCCATCTTCATCAACGCCGCCCGCGGTACCGTGGTGGATATCGATGCGCTGGCTGACGTCATCAAGAGCGGCCATATTGCCGGCGCCGCCATCGACGTCTTCCCGGTCGAGCCCAAGTCCAATGACGAGGAGTTCCAAAGCCCGCTGCGTGGGCTGGAGAACGTCATCCTGACCCCGCACATTGGTGGCACCACCCATGAGGCGCAGGAGAACATCGGGCTGGAAGTAGCCAACAAGCTGGTCAAATACTCCGACAACGGCTCTACCCTTTCCGCCGTCAATTTCCCGGAAGTGTCGCTGCCGGGCCACAAGGGCTCCAGCCGCCTGCTGCACATTCACCGCAACCAGCCGGGCGTGATGAACCAGATCAACCAGATCTTCGCCGAAGAGGGGATCAACATCGCCGGTCAATACCTGCAGACCAGCAGCCATATCGGTTACGTGGTGATCGACGTGGAGACCGAGCACAGCGAGAAGGCGCTCGCCAAGCTCAAGGAGATCAACGGCACCATCCGAGCCCGCATCCTCCACTGATAGACCCGTGTATCCAAGCAGCAAAAAGCCCGTCGTGATGACGGGCTTTTGTATGAAGCAGAACCTAAAGGCAGCGTAGTGGCTTACCACCACCCCAACAGGTTGCGGCCCACCAGCGCCCCCCATACCAGGGCGTTCAGGGCCAGCGCGATAAAGACGGCGGCAGAGCCCAGATCCTTGGCACGACCGGAGAGCTCATGATGCTCGGAGCCAACCCTGTCTACCACAGCTTCAATGGCGGAGTTGAGGATCTCGACGATCACCACCAGCCAGCTGATGACGATAAGCAGCAGGATCTGGTTGAGAGAATCCCCCAGCCAGAAGGCAAGTGGCATCAGCAACAGGATCAGCATCAGCTCCTGCCGAAAAGCCGCCTCGTTAATCCAGGCTGACTTGAGCCCCTTCATGCTGTAACCGGTTGCGTTGATGATGCGGGTGACCCCGGTTGCCCCTGGCTTTGCCACGCTATCTACCTCATTTGGAATCGATTTTGGCCTCACATCCTATCAGAGCCCCCCAAGGTTTCAATCAGGGGACTTTTGCTTTATTTTATCTCTTTGCTTTTTCGCCCCTTGCGGCTGACACCACCCACTCGAGACTTGAGTTGTATGTCCATTCACACAGATGAATTGCGCACCCGTCGCCTGGAGTCACTGATCACTCCGAGCGAGCTTGCCCACGCGTTTCCGATCACCGATACCATTGCCCAGAATCTGCTGGATGCCCGTCGCGAAGTGGAAGCCATTCTGGCCGGAGACGATCAGCGCCTGCTGGTCATTGTCGGCCCCTGCTCTATCCATGATCCCGCTGCTGCTCGCGAGTATGCCCAGCGCCTCAACGCCCTGCGCGAGCAGTATAAAGAGAGCCTCTGCATCGTGATGCGCACCTACTTCGAGAAGCCGCGCACCATCGTCGGCTGGAAAGGGCTCATCAACGATCCGCGCCTCGATGGCAGCTTCGACGTCAACGAAGGGCTGAAACTGGCGCGCAAACTGCTGGTCGACATCAACGAGATCGGCATGCCCACCGCCACCGAATTCCTCGATATGGTGACCGGCCAGTATATTGCCGACCTCATCACCTGGGGCGCCATCGGCGCTCGCACCACCGAATCCCAGGTACACCGCGAGATGGCTTCGGCCCTCTCCTGCCCGGTTGGCTTCAAGAACGGCACCGACGGCAATACCCGCATCGCCATCGATGCGGTGCGCGCCGCCCGTCACAGCCACATCTTCTATTCGCCGGACAAGGACGGCAAGATGACCATCTACCGCACCGCCGGTAACCCCTTTGGTCATGTGATCCTGCGTGGCGGCCACCGCCCCAACTACGACACCGCCAGTGTCGATGAAGCCTGTGAAGCGCTGGCCGATGTGGGCCTGCCGGAGCGTCTGGTGGTCGATTTCAGCCACGGCAACAGCATGAAGGATCACCGCCGTCAGCTGCTGGTGGCGCAAGATATCTGCGATCAGCTGCGCCGCGGCCGTACCGGCATCGCCGGCATCATGGCAGAAAGCTTCCTGGTGGAAGGGCGTCAGGATGTGGAGAACGGCTGCGCCGCCACCTTTGGCCAGAGCATCACCGATGCCTGCCTGTCATGGAGCGACACCGAAACCCTGCTGGCGATGCTGGCAGAGGCTGCACTGGTACGCCTTGCCAAGCGGCAAGCCTGAGCCCCGATGACGAATATCGGCTGGCAGATAGTCCCCCTCGATGAGACGCTGCTGGCGCAGTGGGCAACCCTGCGCCAGCAGCTGTGGCCGCACCACGCACTTTCGGCCCACCTGCAGGAAGGGGTTGAGATGTTGGCCAATGCACATCTCAACGCCTTTCTGGCGCTGGATGAGCAGAGTCAGGCGGTAGGCTTTGCCGATGCAGCCCTGCGCCACGATTACGTGAATGGCTGCAACAGCAGCCCTGTGATCTATCTGGAAGGGGTCTATGTGCAACCGGCCTCGCGCCAGCGTGGGGTGGCCCAAGCCTTGATCGCTCAGGTAGCGCAGTGGGGCCGCGCGCTGGGTTGCCGGGAACTGGCCTCCGATGCCGCCATCGACAATCTTGACTCGCAGCAGATGCACCAACAACTCGGCTTTGCCGAAACGGAGCGAGTCGTATTGT